>JBAULD010000908.1:0-3144 GCA_049578005.1 Polyangiaceae bacterium | reverse complement strand
CCTCCACGCTCGCCTCGTTCGGGCGCGAGGTCATCGTCGCGGAGACTTCAGTGCGGGCGAACTCGATATCGATGGGCTTTCCGAGCAGCGACGCCTTTGCTGCGAGGCGGATCAGCGTCCCTTCGAGCTCGCGGACGTTGCTACGAACGATCTGTGCAATGAAAAGGCACACTTCGTCGCTGATCTCGATGTGCTCGAGTTGGGCCTTCTTGAGCACGATGGCCACGCGCGTCTCGAGCTCGGGAGCGTGGATATCGGCCACGAGTCCCCACTGAAAGCGCGAGACGAGCCGTTCTTCCATCTTGTCGAGCTGGTTCGGGTACTTGTCGCTGGTCACCACGATCTGTCGGCTCGCTTGATGGAGCGAATTGAACGCGTGGAAGAACTCTTCCTGTGTTTGCGTCTTACCGGCCAAGAAGTGGATGTCGTCGACTAGCAGCAAGTCGCATTTGTCCCGGAATCGGGCGCGAAAATCGTGCATCCGCTGATCGGTCAGCGCTTGGACGAACTCGTTCACGAAGCGCTCTGCGCTGATGTAGACGATGCGCGCTCCCGGTTGCTCCTCGCGGACGCGGTGCGCGATGGCGTGAACCAGGTGCGTTTTTCCGAGCCCCGTGCCCCCGCAGATGAAGAGAGGGTTGTGCCGGCGTCCGCCCACACCCGCCGCCGCCATCGAAGCGGCATGCGCGAGCTGATTGCTCGGTCCGACCACGAAGTTGGCAAACGTATACTTCGGGCTTAGCCCCTCGATCGGCGGCGCCACCGCGACGATCCGAGGCTCAGGGAGGACCGCGCGGACTCCGGTGACCGGGGTTTCCACCGTACCGCTCGCCGAGATGCCCGGGCGAAGGGAGAGTGGGTGCGGCCTCACGGGAGCGAAGGGAGAGGCGCGTTCCGCCAAAGGGCGGTCGAGCGCTCCGTCGATCGTCCACCGAACTTGGATGCTCAAGCCGGTCTGTCTGCTGAGGCGATCGGTGAGCGTCGGCAGGAAATGGTCGTCCACCCACTGACGGACAAATTCGTCGCGAGCACGCAAGAGCAGAACCCCGTCGCTTAATCCGTCGAATTGGACGCCCGAGAACCACTGGTCGAAGCTGACCGGCGAGTTGTCACGCGTGAATGCGAGCGCTTCGCACCAGGGCTGATTGTCCGGCGCCGGCTTGTGTGTGCCGGCCTGCGCGATAGTGGGGCCCGACGCCCCGCCCGCTTGGTCATGGATCTGCCTGTGCTCCTGAGTCTGCATCCGCGCTTGCACCGCTTCCTTGGACATCCAATCGACCTTGACGCTCACGGCTTTGCCACCCGGTTCGAAACGACAAAACAACCCCCCATCGCGTCGTCTGCGCGGTGAAGGCCACAAGTTATCCACAGGCTGTGGAGAGGGCGGAAACCGCCATTCTTCCACATGGTTGGGAGCAATATTCCCTAGCAATTTGCCAATGGCACAACCCGGACCTGCCGACGGCACAAAGGCGCTCGAGGGAGTCCGCATGAATGCGAGGGGTTGACCGGGGTCGAACCCTACTCGCCGCTTTCTTTTCCGCTGTTCGCCCTACCTCCGACCCGTTGGGGCGTCCACCTCATACAAGACCAAAATGCTTAGACAAACTGTTGGGGTGAACTCGAACGGAGACAACGCCCATGCTTCGACTTGTCTCAGCTAAACGCGAACGGGCATGGAGCTATCACCCGCGCTTGCCAGGCGTCCATGCCCTTCGTGTCGAATGCGTTTAAGTCTTCGGAATGCGAGACCTTTTTTCGTTGTAGTCCGCCGTTGAAATGACGTTCGCGAGGACCGAGGAACGAGCGGGGACAGCGAAGTGATGGACAGGTCTCCCGAATCTGCTGATCCTCGTCGCTGCCCAATTCCGTCCTGGCGAGTTTTTGGCTTCGTTCGCGTGTCAAGAGTCAACGGTTCAGCGTCCGTTTCGCACCGGTTCGGTGAACGCACCCTCTTCAAGCAGGTTTCCCTCGTCGCCGGAGCTATGGTCGCGGAAAACTCGTCGATGGCCGTGCACGCTGTTAGGGTCGCGCGCGTGCGTAGGGCGACAGGGGCCATGGCCATCGTTCTTTGGTCGGCGTTCGTCCCGAACCGCCTTGCCTTGGCGCAGCCGATGTCCACGTCACCCGAGCTGGCGTACGACCTCGGGGAGACTCCGAACGCCAGGACCCTCGCGATGGGAGGAGCCCTGAACGCTCTGGGGGTGTCGACTCCCGCGCTCTCGCTCAATCCGGCAAATATGGCGATGGCGCGCGTTTATCACATCGAAGCGCTCGCAGCGTTTTCGCCCGAGGCCAAGCGTCAAACCTATGGGGCGGCGGTCGTGGACTCGGTGTTGAACAGCAACGGTCTCGCGGGAGGGGTGCTCGGAAGTTGGTCGGAGATGGATCCGGATTCGACCCACCGGACCTGGACCGATTTGCGCGCGGGCGCGGCGCTTCCGCTCGGCGATCATTTGGCGCTGGGGGCAGTCGGGCGCTGGCTACGCGTGGAGCAACAGGGTTCGGCTGGACCGTTCGGCCCGAGCCTCGCGTCCAGCGGCACACCCGGAGGCCCGCTGGTCAACGCGTTCACGTTCGACGTAGGGGCCACGGCGTCAATCGGCGATGCCCTCCGGATTGGGGCCGTCGGCCACAACTTGACCAATCCTGGGACCGGGCTCGCCCCGACGACCGGGGCGCTCGGCATCGGCTACGGGACCCATGAATTCGCCCTCGAAGTGGACGGCCTTTTGGACTTCACGACGTACTCGAAGGTGCAAGGGCGCCTGATGGGAGGCGCCGAGGTGTTTCTCGCGGACCACTATGCGATCCGAGCCGGCTGGCGTTACGACACGGGAGCGGCCGTGCACACTCCGTCCCTCGGATTCGGATACGTGGACGCGCGGTGGAGCATCGAAGTGGCAGGTCGCCATGACCTCATTGCCGATCACGCGTCTACGTTCGCTGTGCTTTCGCTGAGGTACTTTTATGACGCAAGCGGGTCGACGACGCCGGCCGATGCCCAAGACGCCTTCTAGAAGTCTGGCGCTTTTCGCCGATAGCTTCGGTGCGCCAGGAGAAGCCTGGGTGAGGAGGAAGCCAATGTAGAGCGACTACAGGAGCAGAAACCTCACGGAGCAGCCCAGCGGGTTCGAATCCCGT
>JBAULD010000907.1:0-1705 GCA_049578005.1 Polyangiaceae bacterium | reverse complement strand
TGACGAAGTCCGCGGCGCTCGACCACGCGGGCGAAGGCGTTCGCGTCAACGCGGTCGCGCCGGGCGCCACCAAGACGGATATCATCGCCAGGGAGCTCGCGGGCGGCGACCCGAACTACAACGAGGCGAACATCAGCGCGATGCACCCGATGAAGCGCCTCGGCCGGCCCGAGGAGATCGCGAACGGCATCGCCTTTTTGCTGTCCGATGAGGCCAGCTTCATCACAGGGCACATCCTCAACATCGACGGCGGATTTCAAGCCAAGTGATGGCAACCGGGCGCTACGACCTCGAATTCAGCAAGGTCGCGACCGAGTGGCGCATCACGAAGCGACACATGAGAATGCTACACCATCGGCGATCCCGCCGCCCTCGCGCGTGCCTGAGGGCAGCGTCACACCTGATCGGGCTCGCTATCTGCGAGCCTGACCTCTTCGAGGTCCAGCTCCCGCTCGAGTTCGTGTAGCACCGCGTCGTCGATGACCTGGTCGCGTTGAAGGTGAACAACAGCGCGTCGCCTCGCGCCCAAAAGCTCGCGCTCCAGGGTCCGTTCCATGGCGCCGAGCCTCCTTCCTTCGTCGTCGACTTTCAGCGCGATCTCGAGCTCACCCTGTTCACGATGCTTCCTCCGTAGGCGCTCAATGACAGCCTCGGGGACGTCTCCGTCGCGCTGGCGGCGCTCGAGGAGCGCCTCGCCGGCGGCAATCATGTGTTGCCTCGCGAGCGCCTCCTCGACCTCGCGCGACAGGTCCGGCGCCTGGTGTAGCACCCGAACAAGCGGCGCGAGGCTGAGGCCCTGAACCAGAAGGGTCAGCAGAATCACGCCAAACGTTGTCGCCACGATCAGTTCGCGCCCCGGCAGCGGCGTGCCAAGGGCCGTGACGTGGGGTACCGCGAGCGCCGTGACGAGGGAGTCTCCGCCGCGAATCCCCGTCCAGGCGACGATCGCGACGTTGCCAAATGAAGCGAGGCGCCCACGTTCACGGAAGCGGCGGGACAAGCGGGGTAGGTACGCCGAGGCGAACACCCAAACGATCCGCACGGCGACTACCGTCGCTCCCGTGACCAGCGTTGCCCGAAGAACCAAGGCGAGCGACGAAGCGTGGGGGTCCCGCAGGATCTGGCCGAGCTGCATGCCGATGAGGACGAAGACGAGGCTGTTGAGCACGAACTCCACGACGCTGTAGACCGCGCTGCCCTGCAAGCGCGCACGCGCTGGAAGGAGGAGGGCCGAGGAGCGTCGGAGGAGGACCCCAGCGACCACGACCGCGAGCACCCCCCGACGCTCCGAGCGCCTCCGCCGGAAGATAGGCCGCGAAAGGCGTCATCAGCAGAAGGACCGTCTCGAGGACCGGATCCGCGAGGCGCTCGCTCATGAAACGAACGACCCGGTAGACGACCCAACCGACGACGGCACCGCCGGCGGCGACAAGGAGAAACAGCGGCACGGCGGTTCTCGCGTCGAAAGCGCCGGTCGTCGCCGCCCGGACAGCTAAGCGATAGATCACGAAGGCGGTGGTGTCGTTGAGGAGCGTTTCTCCCTCCAGAACGTTCACCGTTCGCCGCGACATCCGCAGTGCGCGAGCGAGTGCGGTCGCGACAATCGCGTCGGGCGGAGCAACGATCGCTTCGAGCACGAAGGCGCCATGCCAATCGAGCGCGTGAACGAACGTCCGCGCGACAACCGCGACGACGAGCGCCGTAG
>JBAULD010000906.1:0-4340 GCA_049578005.1 Polyangiaceae bacterium | reverse complement strand
CGCGAGCACCGCGCGCGCGCGCACGCCGGCGACGTCGACGCCGGCGCCGTCGTCCGAAATGGTGATGCTCAGGCGGTTCCCCGTTTTGCGTGCGGCCAGGGAAATCGTCCCGCTCGCCGGCTTCCCGAGTGCCGCGCGAAGCTCGGGCGCTTCGCTTCCGTGGGCGACCGCATTGCGCACGAGCTGAAGGCACGGCTCGACCAGGTGTTCGGCCATCCGCCGATCGATCGTCTCGTCGGCGCCGCGCGTCCGCACGATGATCGCGCGCCCGTCGCGCCGCGCCTCGGATTCTATCGCCGTCGTCAATCGAGCGAAGATGCGCCCGACGGTCGTCTGGCGCATCGTCGACAGCTGCTTCTTCGCCTCCGCGATTTCGTCGCGCAAAGCATGCTCGACCGAATGGAGACGCGACGATGCGAGGTCGAAATCCTCGCCCAGCGTATCGAGCAAACCGACGACGCGTTCGATTCGCCGCAGCGCAGCCGCCGGCGCCCCCCAGGGTCGCGCAGGACCGATGAGTCGCAACGCTTCGATCAGCGAGGAACGCAGCTCTCGCAAAGCCGCGGCCGTCTCGCGAGTGCGCTCGGCGCGGGAAGAAATGCCCTCTCGCACGAGGTCGATCGAATCGAAACGCTCGAGAAGGCGATCCACGTTGGCGGCGGCAACGCGGATCGTCGGGCCGCCCTCTTCGAGCGAGCGCGGCGCTTCCGACTCCGTCGGTCGAACCGAAGCGGCGCTGGCGGACCGGGCGCCAGGCGTCTTGGAGGGACGGGCGACGCCCCGCAAGTTGGTGAGCGCAGTCTCCGGTTCGTCGAGCAGCCACCCCAAGACGACGCGCCACCTGGCTACGTCCTCGATCGCCGAGCGCGCAGCCTCCTCGCTGCTCGCCGTGTGCAGCCTGTCCTCCAAGCCGTGGCAAAACCAGGTCATCGGTTCGTCCCCGACCGCGCTCGCAGCCCCCTTCATCGTGTGGACATGGCGATAGATGACGAGCGCGGCTTCGACGAGATCATGGCCCGCGGCCAGCGCCTCGTCGATGCGAGCCAGCCGGTCGGAGACCTCCGCGGTGTATTGGGTCCGCACGAGCGGGTCGATCGGGCCTGCCGTGAGGTCATCGGGAGGAACCGGCCAGCGCGCAACGACCGCGGTCTCGCCAGCGGAGAGTCTCTCGATGGCCGTGCGAACCAGGACAGCGGCCTCGCCGAGCGCAGTTTCGTCGCCGTCGCTCATCCGCCTGTGCAGTCGTTCGAGTGTGGCCGCGAGCTCCGGTTCGCCGGCCAACCCGGCGCTTCCTTTGATTGCGTGCACGGCTCGGTGCGCCTCGGCGCTTCCCGCGGGCTGCCCCTCTAGGGTCAAGAGGTGCCGCCGGAGCTCTTCGAGGAGCAGTTTGAGCAGCTCCGGGTCCGACTCCCTCGGGCGCAAGCTCAACCGCGTCCCCCCTCTTGGTCGTGCTCCTCCTCTGCAAGGAGGTGCACGAGCGGCTCGAGCGCCGGGCGCAGGGCTGCCGCCAAGAGGGCGCGCGGGACTTTGCCGCTCAGCGCCCCGAGGGACGTCACCAGGCCCCTCGCGCGATCACTCGCTTCGGCAATGGCGCGAATGGTTTCCGGGTCGCGTCCGGTGGCTCGTTTCACTCGTTCACCGATGTCGGTGACCGCGGACTCCGCGTCGCTCGCCGCGCCGAGGGCACGCGCCGAGTCTTGCGTGACTTCGGCCACGACGCCCTGCGCCTGCGCGACGTTGGCGTCGAGCTGGACCAACTCAGCGGCCAGCAGCGACAGGCCCGAAGCCAGCTCGCGAGCGGCTTCGACTCCGCGCGCCGCGTGCGAGCGCACTTCGTCGCTGACCAGCCCGAGCTGCCGCCCCTCCGTCTCGCCTCGGCGTGCCCCCTCGAGCCCCGCGTTGAGGGCTACCAGGCCGAGGCGCTCGAACGCGTCGATCACACGGGCGAAGCCTGCCTGCACGTCCGCTGCGCGCGAGGAGATCGCGCGCATTCGGTCGGCTACCCCGTCGATGGCCCCACGCTGCTTCGCGGCGCTCGCGGCGATTCGTTGCGCGGCAGCGCCGGCGTCGCGCGCTCGGACGAGCGCCCTCTCGTACGCGCTCCACAACGCGCTGAGCTCGGGGGTGGCTCGGTCGGTGCCTTTGGGGGCGCGGCGAAGCAGGCGAAGCAGCCGTAATTTGGGGGGGTCGGCCGGCATGGGAGCGAGGATACCCGGTCAGGTCGGCGGACGCATGCGCGCGTCGTCCACGGGCGCGTTGACGACAACCGCTCCGAAGTCGATGAGCGTGCGATCGCGGGGGCCCTCGACGAGGAGCACGTGCGTCGGGCGCACCAAGTCAGGAGCGAGGGAGAAGCGAATGTGTTGCAGGTGATCGATCGCTCCGGGGCGCGGAGTTGCCTCGAACTCTGCGCCCTCGGCGTCGTCTCGCGTCACATGGAGTTCCCATCGCGCCTGCAACCCGGTGAGGTCGCCCCCCAGAAGAGCCCGAAGGTCGGCGAGGGCGACCCCGATGCCCCCGCCGGCGCCGCGAACGCTGCCCCGTCCGTGCGCGCTCCGGAACGCCAGTCCTTCCGGGCCGACCCAGAACGTCACGTCGTCCGGCGGATCCAACTCCCAGCGGAGACGATCGGGGCGCACGAGCGCGAGCCTCCCGTGCGAACGGACGTCGGTCGCCAGAAGGCCGATGGTACGCACTTGCTCGAAGGGACCCTGCAGCGTGTGAACGTGTTCGCGGGCGCGGCCGATCCGGGCGAACAGATCGCCCGCGTCGGCGAGCGCCCCCCGAGCCCCCAGAAGGATCCCTCCGGCCCACGCGAACTGTCTGCGGCCGATTCTCATCGCATTCCCCGAACGATGCGCTCTTTCGCTTTTGCATAGCGGCCGTCGTTCAGGATCGGATCCTCCGGCATCGTCTCGGGATCCGGATCGCTCGAAGCGTCTCGAGCCGCTGCAAAAACGGCTCGCAAGTCGATTCCGACGAACTTTCCCGACAGATGCGGCCCCGCACCGACCCAGAGCTTGGACCCGGTCGTGTCCGCGACGACCCCGTGGGTCGCGATGAGTGCGTCGATGGAACGGCGATCGCCGAGCTCGCAGCGTTCGTCATCTGCGCATTCGTGGTCGCGCAGCGTGTCGAGCGCGGTCCGCGCCGAGCCGCTGCGCTCCGGGATGCGAGCGAGCAGCTGCTCGATTCGCCTCGCGCGCGCTTCGCTCGTGGTGCCCGTGCGTACCCCGACATTCTTCGGATCGCTCGCCAGCGGCCCCTCGAACTCGTTCGTGAGGGCGCCGCTTCCTTCGGTCGCGCGCACATAGGCCGGCACTCCGGGCGCTCGCTCGACGACCGCAAAGCGCCCCTGCCCGTCCGCGACGAAAACGAGGTGGGAGACCATGACCTCATGACTTCGCAAAATATCCACGGCTTGTCTCGTGTCGTGCGCGCGCTCGAGGACCTCTCGAAGCGAAAAGGCGACCGGCACCCCTTCGGCGCGCGGCTCGCCGGCTCGAGCGCCGTGGACCGCGACGAACACGCCTTCGAGGTTCAGGCCCGTGACCACTCCGACGAACCCGGGCCATGCCACGCTGGCGAAAGGAATGGCTCCGTCTTCGCGCACCAAGAACACGACCTTGTCGGTGTCGAGCGCGTCGTCCGTTTCCATGTCGAATGCCCGAGCCACGATCGCGTGCCCGTCCCGCGTCATCGGGGGCCCCAATGCAAAGGTGGAACAGCCAATCAGCGGTGAATGCTCGAACGAAAGAGCGATGTCGTAAAGCGCGTGGAGAAACACCATTCGATGATACGTGGCCATTCGCCGGCTGAACGGATCGGGCTCGAAAGCAAGCGACTGCGCGGCGAGTTCGCGCCGCCGGGCCTCCGGGATTGCTCTATCGAGGTGACGATAGCGAAAGCGGCTGACGTCTTGAATCCCGATTCGTGCGATCCAGAACGGGACGAAGCGCTCGTAATCTTCCCAGAGCCTCGACTCGTCGGCGATCATCCGCTCGCGCAGCAGGTACGACTCGGACGATCCGATGGCTTCGGGCGAGCCTTCCAAATACACCTCCCGAAGCCCGCCGCGAAATCTCGTCCACGATCGACTCGAGCTTCGCGCCGGAATCTCCACTCGAGGCGGCTGCAAGCCGGTCGCGGCCCCGATGACCACGTGCCCCGCGACCGGGAAGAGCGCCAGTAAACCCACGAGGGCGACGGCGCGTTCGAGCGTGCCCCTCAATCGACCCATGCCGGTCTCCTCGGTGAGAAACTCGCGCTGTCCTACATTCTCATCCTTTTCGGCCGAGACGCAATTCGACCACCGTCTTCACCACGGCTGCGACGATTCG
>JBAULD010000905.1:0-1841 GCA_049578005.1 Polyangiaceae bacterium | reverse complement strand
GTCCCGGATTAGCTGGCGCGCTGCCCGGCGGGTCTCCCGAAATGGACTGATTGCGGCGACGATGGCAATCACGCCGTTCCGCGCGAGAAGATGCGCCACGTACGCGAGGCGCATCACGTGCACGTCGCGATCTTCGCGCGAAAATCCAAGGCCCTTCGAGAGATGTACGCGAACTCGGTCTCCGTCGAGGACTTCGACGCGTTGCCCTTCTGCCCGCAGACGTGCCTCGAGCGCGTCGGCGAGGGTTGTCTTACCCGCTCCCGAGAGGCCGGTCAGCCAAAGGACGAAGCCGCGACTGACGACCGCTTTCGACATGGCGCCGAGGACTAGGCCACCGCACGTCGTGGGAAGCTGCCGCGCTGGCACGGGAAGGGCCCGGTTCGCTGCATTCGAAGCATAGCGTTCGCCGTTGTCCCGAAAGCGAGGATGAACGCCCCCGCGGCGATGGGACCAGCGACCCGTCCGATGACCAGTGCCAGATGCAGCATGAAGCGAAACGCCCCTGGGAAGAAGCTCATCAGGTCGATGGGCCGGTCGGTATCGGTGGAGCTTATACTATGCCGCCCTCCCCGAACACACGAAGGTACTCACGCTCATCGACTTCAATGACCGTGGACGCCCGCGGATAGAACTGGGGAGCACCGCGCGAGAATCGGCAGTTTCGCCGCCTCTTCAATTCGATTCGGCCTGAGCGAGCCGTCGCTCGAGAAACCGTCTTTCCGCGTCATTGGTGACCAGGGCGAGGGCCTCGCGGTAGGCACTCGCGGCCTCCGAGAGCCGACCGAGCCGTCGAAGCAGGTCAGCGCGCGCGGCGGGAAGCAGGTGGTAGCCGGGTATGTTGATCGTATTGAGGAGTTCGAGCCCTCGCTCCAGACCGTCCGCCATGGCGATCGCGATCGCTCGGTTCAGAGCCGCGACGGGGGTCGCGTGGATCCCGATCAGCACGCTGTATAGCGCGGCGATCTGACGCCAATCGGTCGACGCAGCCGTCGGGGCTTGTGCATGGAGTCCCGCGATCGCGGCTTCGACTGCGTACCGACCCAGGGGTTTCCTGCGCAGCGCTTGGTCCACCAGCCGCGCGGCCTCCTCGATCTGAACGCCATTCCAGCGCGAGCGATCTTGGTTCTCAAGCAGCACGAGATCCCCGTTCGCGTCCGTTCGCGTCGGGCGACGAGCGTCGTGAAAGAGCATCAGCGCGAGCAGGCCCTTCGCCTCGAGCTCCTTCGGAAGAAGCTCGACCAGGAGCCTTCCCAGGTGGACGGCCTCTGCGCACAGGTCCGTGCGGATGATCTCTCCACCGAAGCTCGCGGAATAGCCTTCGTTGAAAACGAGGTAGATCGTGGCGAGCACCGGCTCGAGGCGCTCAATCAGATTGCTCTCGTGCGGGACTTCGTACGGGATGCGAGCATCTTTGATCTTTGCCTTCGCGCGAACCAGTCGTTGCGCGAGCGTCGCCGGAGGTGTGAGGAACGCCTTTGCTATTTCGTCTGTGGTCAGCCCGCCGATGGTCTTCAATGTTAGGGCAACCTGCGCATCCGATGCGAGGGCCGGGTGGCAGCAAGTGAAGACGAGACGCAACGTGTCGAGTGGCACCGGGCCTTCTTCCTCGTTGGCGGCCAGCAGCTCCAGCCGCTCTTGGTTGTGCTCGGTGAGCGCCTCGTGCCGGAGCCGATCGATCGCCTTGTGGCGGGCGGTCGAGATGAGCCAACGAGCGGGCTCTCTGGGCGTGCCATCCCGCGGCCAGTTTTCCACCGCGGCTTCGTAGGCGTCCTGCAAGGAGTCCTCTGCGAGGTCGAAGTCTCCGACGAGTCGGATGAGGGTCGCGAGCATCGGCCCGTGGT
>JBAULD010000904.1:0-5086 GCA_049578005.1 Polyangiaceae bacterium | reverse complement strand
AATCAAGCGCCTCTACGTCCTCGTGTGGCCGAACGGAATGCTGAGCAGCATCAACAGCTGGGCGACGGCGGGAAACGACCCGTCGAGCTGGACCCTGCCCGCATTCATGAATTCGCTCCAACCGTATCAGTCCGATCTCCTGCTCTTGAACGGCGTCGACTACAGATTCATCAAGGATATGCCCGGTACCGGCGAGCGAACCGGACACGCCACGTATCCGGGACTGCTCACGGGCGCCTTCTATATGCCCCTCGATTCCACGGCGAACGACGCTGCCGGCTGCGCGTCCGTCGATCAGTACATCGGCAGCAGTCTCAAGCCCGCCGGGGGTCTCGTCAGCCTGAACCAGGGAGCTTTCGTCCAGAGCACGGCCCGCATTTCGTGGTCGGCCGCGGGTCAGGCGGTGGTACCGGACCTCAGCCCCTATCACGTATTCACGACGTATATCCAAGGCAACATCACGACGCCTCCGCCCGCCAATTCGGGCCCCAGCCCGTCTCAGGCGCCAGACGCCGCCACGCCGGTCGATTCCACGAAAGTGAATCGGAAGAGCGTTCTCGACTACGTTCTCTCCGATCTCAATCGGTTCAGGGCCGTGGTCGGGACCGCGGACAAAGCGGCCATCGACGCCCATTTGACCTACGTCCGGAATATCGAAAACACGCTCGCGATGGTCACCGGAGTCGGTCGACCTTCCGACGACGGGGGCACGATTTCGATCGGCAGCAGCAGCGCGTGCGCCGTTCCGGCCGCCGCGACCGCGGCGCCCGTCAATTACAGCCTTTCCGCCAACATCCCGGTCATCGCCAAGCTGCACATGGACTTGGCGGTCCTGGCGTTCGCGGCCGACTTGACCCGCGTCGCCGTGATGCAAATCGGCGATCAGGGAGCCGCTCAGCTCATCCTGTCTTGGCCACCGTGCAACTACGTGTCCATGGGAGCCAACCCGAGCGACCCGAATACCGGGGACGTCAACGGGTTTCATGCGATCGCACACCGGAACGTCGCGGACAAGATAGTCTGCGACACCTGGTTTCAAACCCAGGTCGCCTACGTCATCCAGCAGATGAAAAGCGTAGCGGACATGACGGGCGCCTCGATGCTCGACAGCAGCGTCGTTCTGGCGATGAACAACATGAGAACCGGCACGCACGAGACGACGGGCGTCCCGGTGATCATGGCCGGCAGCTGCGGCGGTTACTTCAAGACGGGACGAAGCCTCGCGCTCCCCGCGGGAACTCCGAACAACGGAATCCTGGTGGCGCTGTGCAACGCCTTCGGCGTCCCGGCGATGGGAGGCGGCACGTATTACGGCGAAGCGATGTATGGCGGCGAGCTGACCGTCCTCAAGGGTTGAAGATTGGCCCGGGAGGGCAAATTGGAGAATTCGATGAAAGCGAAGTGGCTCTTGGGCTCCTCTCTCGCGCTGGGAAGCCTCGTTCCGGCCGCGATGATTGCCGCGTGCACCGGCTCCGTGGGAGACGCGGGACCGGCCGCCATCCTTCCTCCCAGTCCGCCGACTCCTCCGATCGGGAGCAGCGCTGCGTCCAGCGGAGAAGGAGGGACCGGGACTGGCGCGGGCACGAGCACGGCGGCAGGGGCACCGACGGTGACCGTGAATACGGCCGGCCCGCCCGCCACCGAGAGCGCGGGAACTCTCTTGATGCGCCGCCTGACGTACCGAGAGTACGACCACATGATGGCCCAGCTCTTGGGCGACACGACTTCGCCGGCCTCTGGCTCGATGCCGTGGACCCCGGACATGGCGGGGGACAGCGGATTCGTCGCGCCGACCTCCGTCGCGAGCTACCACGTCATCCAATACGAGCAGACGGCCAACGCCCTGGTCACGACGGCGCTCCAAGCCGCGGCGGCCGGGAAGCCCACCGGGAAGTTCGCCATCCCGTGCACGAACCCCGACGTCACCGCGGAGACGACGTGCGCCACCCAGTTCATTGCGAACTTCGGCCTCCACGCGTATCGCCGGCCCGTGTCCGCTGCGGAACAGACCGACCTTCTCGCGCTCTTCTCCGCGGTCCGGACGAATCTGAGCTTCACGGACTCGATCGGCGAGCTTGCCAAGGCAATGCTCCAATCGCCCAATTTTCTCTATCACTGGGAAATCGGCCCGATGAACGCCGTGGCCGGACCCGACGGCCTGGTGCCGCTGACGCAATGGCAAGTCGCTTCGCGATTGGCCGAAGCGATTTGGGAGAGCATGCCTGACGACGCGCTGCTTCAAGCGGCGCAGAACGGTGAGCTCGGGAGCCCGACGCAAGTCGCCGCCCAGGCCGAGCGCATGCTCCAGGATCCCCAGGCCATCCAGTCGATCTACAGCTTCCACCTTCAGTGGATCTTCAACATGGGCTTCCACGTGACCGACCTGGCCACGATCATCGCGAAGCCGAACTCGCTTCTCACCGACGCCGCGGCGCAGGGCCTTCAGACCGAGTTCACCCAATTCTTGGCGTCGGTCTACGTCCCGCCGGGCGACGGAACGCTGAACACGCTGTACACGGCCCCGTACGCGTTCGTGAACCATGATCTCGCGGCGATCTACGGCGTCACGGGGCCAGCGACGGGCTTCGCGCGAGTGGCCCTCGATCCGACCCAGCGCGGCGGAATTTTCACGCAGGTCGCCTTCTTGGCGGGGATCGAGGACAGCATCGCCGACAATCCCGTGTATCGCGGACTCGCGATTTACACGAAGGCTCTCTGCGGCCTGATAGGGCCGCCGCCGTCGAACAACATACCCGCCGTCAATTTCGTCCCAGGCGCGACGACGCGACAGGCCTACGACAAGCACGGGTCGTCGGGGTGCGCGCTCCGGTGTCACGGCGTTTTCGACCCTGCTGGCTTTGCTTTCGAGAACTACGACGGCGTCGGTAAGTATCGAACGAACGAATCGGGCATAGCGGTCGACGCCACGGGGACGTTCCCGACTCCGCTCAAGGCGCAAGGATTGGGGGGCAGCACGTTCACGTTCAGCGGCGCGCTCGACCTCTCCAAGCAGCTCGCGGCAAGCGCCGAAGCGCAGACGTGCGTCGACCGGCAGTGGACCCGCTACATGCTCGGACGGATGGAAACCCCAGCGGAGGAGGGGTCGCTGGAGGTCGCGTACCGAACGGGCGCGGCGACCGCGGGCTTTTCGGTGCGCGACATGCTGGTCGCCCTCGTCTCGTCGAAAGCCTTTCTCTACCGACTCCCGTCGACGGGCGAAATGTAAGCGCCCGAGTCGCTCCATCGGGGATGGACCTTTACACGGGGAGCGGTACGGTGCACGGTATGGCGCGCCGCCTTGGCCCCAGCGGTGGGGCCGGCGCGCACCCCACGGTGACCAAGATGTTCGTCCGCGCGTCGCGGCTCGTTCTCCCGAGCTCTCTCTTCGTTGTTTTCGTCGCCGTCGGCGCTTGCGGCAACGGCGACACCACGGCCTGGTCCCTCTTCGATGCCGGAGTCGACGCGACCAGCGAGGCGTCGACGGCCGTGTTCCCCGGGGCCGACGGGGCAGTGGAAGGTTCGGGCGGATTCGTCTTGTCGGGTGAGGCGGCATCGCCGGACGCTCCCGTCCCGTCGGACGCCGCGGCGGCGGGCTGCGACGCGGACGTATGCGGCGACGCGCCCACGGGCTTTTGCGGCGACGGCGTCATCGGCCCCGGCGAGGCCTGCGACGACGGAAATTCGACGCCGGGCGACGGTTGCTCGGGGACTTGTCAGATCGAACCGGGATACGCCTGTCCCACCCCCGGGCAGGCGTGCGTCAAAATCTGGGTTTGCGGCAACGGCAAGCTCGATCCCGGCGAGGCCTGCGACGACGGCAACATGACCTCCGGTGACGGCTGCTCGTCGACCTGCCAGATCGAGAGCGGCTGGCAGTGCCCGACCCCGGGCGCGCCCTGCATCGCCAACGCCGTGTGCGGGGACGGCATCCTCTCGGGGACCGAACAGTGCGACGACGGGAATACGACTTCAGGCGACGGCTGCAGCTCCACCTGCACGATCGAACCCGGCTACGCCTGCGCACCGTCCGCGACGCCGCCTCCGGCCTCGGTGTGCCACGCGACCGTCTGCGGCGACGGAAAGAAGGAAGGCGCCGAGCAGTGCGACGACGGCAACCTGATTCCGTATGACGGTTGCTCGCCGACCTGCACCATCGAGCCTTCGTGCGACGGCAAGGGAGGATGCACGGGGGTCTGCGGCGACGGCCTCGTGTTCCCCGGCGAGCAGTGTGACGACGGAAACACGGTGTCGGGCGACGGGTGCAGCTCCACCTGCACGATCGAGACCGGATACGCGTGCACGAAGGTCGCGCAGCCTCCCGCCGCCACCCTCGTCATCCCGATTCTGTATCGGGATATGCTCTATTACAATACGACGAGTTTCCCCGTGCCCCAGCCCGTCGGCGGCGGCCACCCGGACTTCAACCATTTCAACGGAACGGCCACGGGCCTCGTGCAGGCGACGCTCGGCGCGGACCACGAACCGGTATGGGCGTCGAACGGTCCTGCCGGCAACCAGCTCCTCACCGGAGCCGTGGACTACTGCTGGTGGTACCACGAGACGGGGTGCGGCGACGGAGGCGCAAACCCGTACGACAAGCTCGTGTATCTCGACGCGACGGGCAAACCCACGACGCTGACGCTTACCCAGGGGGCCGCGGGCACGTATACGTACGCCGCCAAGCAGTTCTTTCCGCTCGACGGCCTCGGCTGGAATGCGGGGACAAACCCGCAAACCGATACGGATTGCGAATCCCAGAACGAGCCGGCCGACGCGGGGTTCACGGACATGGCTGGTCGCAACTTCTCTTTCACGAGCGAGCTTCACTACCTCTTCACGTACCAGGCCGCCGTCGCGGCCAGCGCCACCCCATCGGTCTTCAACTTCACCGGGGACGATGACGTCTGGGCGTTCATCGACAACCAGCTCGTCGTCGATCTCGGGGGAGTCCACAATCCGCTCAGCGGTTCGTATACGTTGAACACCGCGAATGCGGCCGCGCTCGGGCTGACCGACGGAGGCTGGTACTCGATCGATCTCTTTCAGGCCGAGAGGCACGTGTGTCGGTCGACGTACGCGCTGACAC
>JBAULD010000903.1:0-1565 GCA_049578005.1 Polyangiaceae bacterium | reverse complement strand
GAACCCCCCAGTCGATCATGTATACGTCGAAGCCTCGCGACAAGAGCTGCTGGACCACACTCTTGTCGGGCTGGAGATCGAGAATGTACGGCCGATTGATGAGCGCGTAGCAAATGAGCACCGGCTCGGTCCACGCGGCCGGTGACTCTCGCCTGTAGCGCAGCAGGCGATGCGTCCCGCTTTGATACACGACGTCGCAACGCGAGGTCCCCACCCGGGTATGCAGAGCCGTCGCGATGGCGCCGGGATAGCTCAGGAGCCTCGTCAGGGCGCGTACGCGGCGGGAAACCGAGCTCGAACCGGCCCTCACCGCCCCGAGCGCATTCGCCAGCATGGCAGCGTGCATCCGGTCAATCCTCTGTCCCGTCGCCACCGCCGGCCCTCACATCGCCATTCCGCCGTTGACGTCGAGGACGTGACCGGTGACGAAGGCGGCGGCCGGTGACGCGAGGTAGACGACGCTGGCCGCAATTTCCATGGGGTCGCCCAGGCGGCCCACGGGAGTCGAGTCGAGGACAGATTGCATGACGGTGTCCGGCAAGCCGTCCATCATGCGAGTCTTGATGAAGCCCGGAGCGACGGCGTTCACCGTGACGCCTTTTCGGGCGTATTCGCGCGCCAGTGTCTTGGTGAGACCGATCAGCCCTGCCTTGGCTGCGGAATAGTTCGCCTGCCCGAAATGGCCGACCCGCCCGACGATGCTCGACACGTTGACGACCCGGCCCCAACCGCGGGCCGCCATCGGGTCGATGAAAGCGCGCGTGACGTCGAACACGCTGTTCAAATTGACGTTGATGACTTCGTCCCACGTCTCGCGGTCCATTTTTCGGAACGAGCGGTCGCGGGTGATCCCCGCATTGTTGACGAGAACGTCGATGGTCTCGAAGTCGCGAATCACCCGGGCGCACGTCGCCTCGACGTCGCTGCGAACGCGCAAATCGAAAGTGTAGGCCTCCGCGCGACGTCCGATTCGGCGGATCTCGCGACAGACGTTGTCCATCGAGTCGATCCCGGCGGGACTCGACCCGAGAGCGACGTTGGCGCCGGCGGACGAGAAGGCGATTGCGCAGGCGCGACCGATACCGCGCGAAGCGCCGGTCACGAAGACGTTCTTGCCGTCGAGATTGAATATCGAGTGTGCGGAAGAAGGAGAATCGGCGTCTGTCATGGATGAACTCTCTTTCGTGTTCCTGATTGGCGAACGGCGAAGTAGGTTGGGAAGTGCAGGGCGTGTAGTCCGAGTCGCATCAGGCGAAGAAACTCGGCGGATCGCATCCAGCGGTCGAGCGCCTGACCCAGCGACTCCAGCAAGTCGCTTCGAGTCTCGAGCTCGGTCAAGAGCGCGGCGCTCTCGACCATGGCCGCGCCGAGGATTGCGCCGTAGCGCAGGAGTCCGAGCCAGAGAGACTCGGAGGCGAAGTCTTCACTCGTCGACGCCGTCGCCATCGACGAATCACGCGGAAGGTTGAGGGCTCTGCGACTTTCGAGCGAGTGTCAAGATACGTTCGGCCCATGTCTGTAATTCGCGCGACTGAGTCTCGAATTGTCCGCGGAAGGAGTCGAAC
>JBAULD010000902.1:0-2830 GCA_049578005.1 Polyangiaceae bacterium | reverse complement strand
CTCCTTATCGCGTGCCCAAGCGTAATGCATCGCCGAAAAAAATGACGGCGAGCGTTCCGTCGCGAGGCTGGCGAGAGGCGGACCCTTATCCTTCGAACCCCAGGCGCACGTACGCGTGGGCGCGCGCGACGTCCACGCTCCCCTCGCTCGCCGCGTCGGCTTCCGTCACCAGCACGGCCCCGACACCCAGCCGCCCGTCCGCCTCGAACGCCTGCTGGGCCACGCGCACGACTTGACCTGCGAAGCACGGCTTTCTGTACGCGATGTCGACGGTGCGCGCGAGGACGTCCGACCGGCGTCCGAGCGCCACGAACCTCCGGAGCGCTGCCTCTTCGAAGAGGCGAAGGTAGGCGAGCGAGTTCACGTGCCGATTGCTATCGGTATGCACCACTCCGAAGGCCAGCGGAAACGGGTCGAGGCGCATGGCCGGCTCGAGCGGAGTCGCCCCCTCGGGGAGCGCGACGATGGTCTCGAACCGCGGGATCGAGGGAAGGAGCTCCCCCGCGCCCGGCGCCCCCGGCACCCCGGCGAAATTGGCGGTCGTCACGCGACGCTCGCCGGGCGGCGCGAACGGCCGCGTCAGAACGTGCTCGGCGAGAACTCCCCCAGCCAGCGCGCGCTCGCCGGCCCGGTCGACCGTGCCGTACGTCCTGCCGATCGGCGCATAGATGTCGGCCCACATGTCGAGCTTGAAGCGACCGTCGGCGGCGGGAGCGAAGCGAAACGTCCCCTCGGCCTCCACGTTCGCGTTCGAAGAGAAGGGCCCGGAGCTCCCGTGCATTCGGAGGCGCGACAGGATCGGAAGAATCCCCAGGCCTGTGATGATGCGGGCGAGGTCCGACCCCGACAAGAGCCCCTTCCAGACGGCCGTCGCGAGGGCCGTCGGAAGCGACTCGAGCACGAGCCGACCGTCCTCTGCCACGTCTTCGAAGCGGAGCGGTACACCGGCCACGCACCGGGGGCCGTCGGGCGGAAAGGGAGGAACGGCCGTCAAGGAAACCTCAGTCTACGCGACCTTTCGCCCGATGTCGTATTGCCTCCGAAGCCGAGGGTGGCTCGCTTTCCTTGCATCGGAAGCGCTCGGACCGTTACCTTCGCTGGACTCGATGACGCTGTCCCCCAGGCAGATGACCGGCGTGCTCATCGTCTTGGTCATGGGAGTCGCGGGCATGTACGTCGCCCGGGATGCGGGGAGCTACATGGCCGCGTACGTCGTCACCGTCGCATTTGCCGGCGCGATCGGCATCGTCGTCGCCGGAGCGGGCGGCGGCCAAGGAGCGGCGCTCGGTTCGGTCGCCGAGGCGGCGCGGAGAGCGGGCGGAGGCGAAAAGCCCGCCGTTCCTCCCAACGCGAGCGGTGAAGTGCTGCGGCTCTACGAAGCGCTCGCGAATATCGCCGAGCATCGGACCAAAGACCGCACCGAGCTCGTGGCCAAGCACGACAAGATCGTCGAGTACGAGCGAACGCTCGAGGACATCGCGCAGCGCCTCGACGTCAACGCGCAGACGCAGTCCACCGCCGCCGACCAGACGACGCGGCTCATTCGGGACCTGACCGCGGCCGTCAGCGACTTTGCCAAGCATATCGAGGCGCTCACCCAGAGCGCGGAAGAGTCGAGCAGCTCGATTCTCGAGATGACGGCCACCAACGACGAAGTCGCCGAGAACATCGGCGAGCTCGCCGGCAGCGTCCGCGAAACCGTCAGCTCGATAGAGGAGATGGCGTACTCGATCAAAGAGGTTGCCAAGAACGTCGACGCGCTCTCGCTCACGGCCGAGGAGACGAGCAGCTCGATGAACGAAATGGACGTCTCGATCGACCAGGTGCAGAGCAACGCCAACGAGACGGCACGCCTGTCCGAAGAGGTCGCGCTCGACGCCGAGAAGGGGGCCGAGGCGATCCTCAAGACAATCAGCGAAATTTACCGCATCAAAGAGAGCTCGCAGGAGGCCGTCTCGGTCATCTCGAACCTCGGCTCACGCATCGAGGCGATCGGACAGATCGTCAACGTCATCGACGACGTCGCCGAACAGACGAACCTGCTCGCCCTCAACGCCGCGATCATCGCCGCCCAGGCAGGCGAACAGGGCAAAGGCTTCGCCGTCGTCGCCGACGAGATCAAAGACCTCGCCGAACGGGCGGGCGCGAGCACCCGCGAAATCACGGATCTCATCAAGACCGTTCAGGCCGAGAGCCGCAATGCGATCACGGCCGTCGAACGCGGAGCCCACAACGTCGATCGAGGCGTCGAAGTCTCCAACGAGGCGGAACGCGCGCTCAAGAAGATTCTCGAGAGCTCGCAGAAGAGCACCAACATGGTGCGCGCGATCGCCCGCGCCACCGTGGAGCAAGCGAAGGGCAGCCGGCAGGTGACCGACTCCATCGGGCGAATCGCCGAGACCGTGCAGCAGATCGCGGCCGCGACCGCGCAGCAGGCCCGCGGCTCGGAGCTCATCATGAAGAGCGCCGAGAAGATGCGCATCATCACGCAGCACGTCGAGCGATCGTCGCAGGAGCAGTCGCGCGGAGGCCGCCAGATCTCCGGCGCGATTGAGAATATCTCGTCGATGGTCAATCAGCTCAACTCGAGCCACAAAGCCCAGTCGAGCGGAAGCCAGCAGCTCGTCGCAGCCGCGACCAGGATCGAGGAGAGCTCGGTCGAACAGCAGCAGAGTTTGAAAGAGCTCGCGGTGGCGATCGATCGGCTCAAGCGCGTCACGCTGTAAGACGCCACGCTCCGAGCGGCGGCTCGGCGCCGTTATCCCCCGAGGGAGCTCAGTCTACTTCACAACGCGGAGATACGGCGGAAGCTCTTTCCGGCGCTTTCGCG
>JBAULD010000901.1:0-4302 GCA_049578005.1 Polyangiaceae bacterium | reverse complement strand
GGAAAATGCTTGTGCCGGGGTTCACGAGGTTCCAGCACTGCTACGGGCGAAGAGGAGCAACTTGTAATCCGAGAGCGGCGCGAGCCAAGGGGCACGCTCGAGCAGCCGCTCGCCCGCGGCAAAAACGGGCTCGACGATCGGGCGCGGCAGATCGCGTACACTCATCGCAAGGCGCACGGGAACGAAGCCCATCCGGTCGGCGCCGACGAGCGACAGCCCCGCGCCATTCGCACACGCGACCCACTCTTCGACGCCGAGGTCGAGGATTCGGCGCAAGAGCGGCGAGCGGTGAATCGGCTCGAGGAGGAGCACCCGGCCCTGGGGATGAACGAGTCGTGCCACGTTGGCCAGTGCGCGCTCGAGCGACGCGCGGTCCCGGCACGCCACCGACAAGCAGCCGAGGACGACCGCGTCGTCGAACGATCCCGCGCCGATGTCGTCGAGCCCGGCCAGCACGTCGCCCTGCTCGAAGTGAACGATTCCCGAAGACACCAGGGCGCCCGATTCGCTTCGCGCCGCTTCCACCGTTGCCGCGGAGAAATCCACGCCGACGACGTGCTGCGCGCCGAGATCTTCGGCGAGCCAGCGGGTCATGCGGCCGACGCCGCAGCCTATGTCGACGACCCGGCGGCCGTTCATGTCGCCTAGGGCCCGGCCGACGACGACGCGCTGCCGCTCGTCCCAGAGCGAATTGAATGTGTTCGATGGCCAAAGCGACCGCGCCATGCCCCGGCGGGCCGACGCGCGCGCGTCCCAGTACGATGAGGCGCCGTAGAGCGCGTCGCGCCCACGCCGCTCTTCGAACAGCTGCCGGAAGCCCGAGGAGCCGGTCCTTGCCGGCCGTCGACGCCGGCCGGTCTCCATGGGACGCGTGGTGCTCAAGCGCCCGACTCCGCTTGCGCCTCGTCGCCGGTGTCGATTTGGATGCGCGCTAGGGCCTGGTCCGCTCGCGCCGTCGCTTCGTCGCGGGTGGTCCCGTGCGCCAATGCGTATGCGGCGCGCTTCGCCGCGTCGGTGAGCGGCATGACGCGTCCTCCCAGGGGGGCGAAGACTTGAGCGTCGTTCACGCCCTCCACGCGGCGCGCCTCGGAGAGACCTCGGATCGCGCGCACCGGTCCGGGGCGTCCCACGAGAAACTTCGCGATCGCACCGCCGTAACGAGGCGCAACGACCCCCTGCCGCTCGAGCGACACGTCGCCGATCGCGACTCCGAGCACCCGATCGTAAAGGTCGACTCCGCTGGCGAGCTTCGTCACGTCGGCGTCGAAACCTCCGCCGAGGCGTGCAGCCGTCTCGAAGAGCCAACATCCGTTCTCGGCGAGTGCGACCTGCGAGTAGCACGGGCCTCGCACGTGGCCGAGCGCCGCCGCGCCGCGCCGCGCTTCTTCGACCACCCGCGCCTCGCCATCCCGGGGCAGCCCCGAAGGGTAAGCCTCGGCGATCATCACGCCGAGCGGTCGCTTGCCAGGGACGGTCAGCCGCTCGGTGACGCAATAGTTCACGAGCCGCCCGTCCTCGATCCATGCGTTGACCGAGTATTCGCGGCCCTCGAGCCACTCCTCGACCACGACGACCGGAAGTCCTGCGCTCGACGAGACGGACTTTGCCTCGTCGAACGCGCGCCCGAGCTCCGCATCGCCGTCTACCCGCGCGACGCCGCGCTGGCCCCAGCCGCGCGACGGCTTCACGACGAGTGGAAACGCGCGCTCTGCTGCGAACGCGCGTGCCTCCTCGAGCGAGGCGCACCGCGCAAAGGCGGGGACTCTCAGGCCCGCCGCCTCGTAGCGCGCGCGCATCGCGTCCTTGTCCTGGCAGAGACGCACGGTGTCGGGAGATGCGTAAAATGGGAGACCGAGCTGCTCAGCCGCGAACGCCGTCGCCTTCAGCGAAACTTCGCTTCCCGTCGTGGTGATGGCGGCGGCGTTGCTCCGTCGCACGAGGCCGGCGAGACCGTCGACGTCGTGCGTCGAGACTTCGTGGAATTCGTCGCAGAGAGGCACAGCGATGGCGCGCGGGTTCGCGTCGGCGCCGATCACGTGCAGGTTTCGACGTTTGGCCGCGCGCACGAGGGACAGCTGCGGAAACCCGCAGCCGACGATGACGATCCGAGTCACGATGGCGCTCCCGAGGCCGACTCGCTCGCCGCGCGAGAGCCGGTCGGAGTACGACGGAGTTCGTCGGCCGCCGGCGGTTCGTCGAAGTTGATGCGTTCAGCGACGTTGTAGAGGGGCCGCGCTTGCGCCTGCACGTAGATGCGGGCGATATACTCCCCTATGACGCTCGTGGCGATGAGCTGTACGCCGCCGAGAATGACGACCGCCGCGAACAGGGAAGGCCACCCCATGATGCCGTAGTTCCATAGGAGCTTCCGGGTGATGACCCACGCGCCCAAGCCGAGGCCGCCGATCGCGAACAGAAAACCGAGCGTGCCGATGTAGCGGAGCGGCTTGCTCGAGAATCCGACGATCAAGTCGAACGTGTGGTTCAAGAGCTTCGTGAAGTTGTAATGAGTCGCGCCGGCGTGCCGGGCCTCATGACGCACGCGCACCGTCCCGATGCGCGCCCCGCTCCAGACGAGGAGCGCGCTGAAGAACTTGCGCCTCTCAGGCAGGGCCGCCACCAATCGAGCGATCGGCGCGCTCATCAGCCGGAACGTCGATACGTCCTCCGGGAGCTCGATCTCCATGAGCGAGCGCATGCCCCACTGCATCGCGCGAGACGCCGCCACACGAAAGAGCGCATCGCGCCGCCCCTCACGCACGGCATAGACGACGTCGTAGCCTTCCTCCATCTTCGCGATGAGCGTGGGGATTTCCTCGGGCGGATGCTGCAGGTCGCCGTCCATCTGGATGAGCCACCGGCCGCGGGCGTTGAGGTACAGGGCCTCGACCGCCGCTTCTTGCCCGTAGTTTCGCGCAAAACGCACGACCCGGATTCGGCGGTCGCGCGCGCTGAGCTTGGACAGCAAGACCGGCGTGCCGTCCCGCGAGCCGTCGTCGACGAAGAGGACTTCGAAGGGCGCCCCCACCGTTTCCATGACGCTCACGACCCGGGACGCCAGCGCCTCGACGTTCCCCTCTTCGTTGAAAACGGGTACCACGACGCTGTACGCGACCGGCTGGCTGATGGGTGAAGCGCTCAACGGGGGCTCGCCCGGCAGGGTAGCGCGCTTCGCGCAGCCGTGGCACGCAGTTCGGCGGCCGAGACCCCATGCACCTCCTCGAGCGCATCGTCGAAAGCCCCCACGAATGCGCGTACCTCCCTTCCGAGCGCGCCAGTCTGGAAGTGAGCGTAATGCTCGACGTGACGCCCATCGAGATGGAGGCGCTCCTCGAGCGCGGTTGGCGGCGATTCGGGCCCGCGTACTTCCGGCCCGCGTGCGCGTCGTGCGCCGAGTGCGTGAGCTTGCGCATCGTCGCCAAGCGCTTCATCTCGAGCAAGAGCCAGCGGCGTGCGGCTCGAGCGTGCGCGCACCTGAGACGCGTCGTCGGCGTCCCGCGCGTCGACTCCGAGCGCCTAGCGCTCTACGCGAAATGGCACGCCGCCCGTGAGCGCGACCGCGGATGGGACCCGAACCCTCAGACTCGCGACCGGTATGCGCTCGAGTTCGCGTTTCCTCATGAGTGCGCGCGGGAGAGCGCGTTCTACGACGACGCGGCTGGCGGGCGGCTCGTGGGCCTCGGGCTCTTCGACGAGACGCCGAAGGCGCTGTCCGCCGCGTTCTTCTTTTACGATCCGGAGTACGCGCATAAGTCGCTCGGTACGGCGAACGTTCTGTCTCTCGTTGACGATGCCCGAAAGAGCTGCCGCGAGCATGTGTACCTCGGCTTTCGCGTGGCCGGGTGCCAGTCGCTGCGTTACAAGGCGACGTTCCGGCCGCACGAATTGCTCTACGGCCGGCCGGCGGCCGGTGAGCCCCCGCTCTGGCGTGAGAGTACGGAAGCGAATTTCTCCTTGGAGCCCGGTGCGTGACTCGTCGAATCGAGGTCCGTCCGGTCAATCCCGGCGCGCCCGCGCGAGAAAGCTCCTGAGCTTGCCCATGTCGAGCGGCTTCTCGAGGCACGGATTCCCGACGCTCGCGAGAAACGCCCGCGCCCGTGGCGTGAACGCGCCCCCCGTCATGAACACGATTCGCCCCGCGAGCTTCGGGGCCGCACGCACAACTTCGGCGTAAAGGTCCATTCCGGTCATGACCGGCATCAAGAGATCACAAAGGATGACGTCGTACCGACCACCGGCAGAGATCTTCTCGAGCGCTTGCTTCGCGTTCGTCACGACCTCGACATCGTTGTCCTCGGAGAG
>JBAULD010000900.1:0-7854 GCA_049578005.1 Polyangiaceae bacterium | reverse complement strand
GCCTCGCGCCGGTATCGGCGAAAAGCGCCGCCCTTCTACGATCCAGCACGCCGCAGCGAGCCGACGCCGGCTCCTCCGCGTGCTCGCGCACGCGTGGCTTGGTTTCGGCGATTTGGGGCGGTCCCTCGAGTCTGTCCCGTTGTTCTACTCTGGCTTTTTCGCGCGGGCGCTCGCCAAGAGTTCGCCCATGAAGGGATTCTTGTGCTCGGAGTACGCGAGCAGCATGTTTTTCCCACTACGCAGAGCCGCGCGCTTTACGTCGATGTAACGCATGCGCATCGCTGGATCGCGTCGCAGCAGGTCTCGGATCGCGAGGTTGTCGTGCCAGAGATCGCTGCCGTGCCTCGTCGCGGCGAGGTTGAAGGCCGG
Organism: Polyangiaceae bacterium; assembly: GCA_049578005.1. Lineage (GTDB taxonomy): Bacteria > Myxococcota_A > Polyangia > Polyangiales > Polyangiaceae > Palsa-1150. Next base: position 7,485 of record JBAULD010000900.1, on the reverse strand, counting down.
CTGGCCGCCTCGCTTACGAAAGTAGATTCGCCCGGGGACACCCGCTTCCCCCAAATGCTCGTATCCGAGTCCCGCAAGCCGGCTGCGCACGTCAGAGGCCACCGGCCACTCAACGAGGCCGACCAGCAAGTCGACGATCGGCTTCGCCTCGCACCCGGGTACTGAAGTGGAACCGAAGTGTTCGCAGTCCACGATGCAGGGTCCGAGCACTTCGCGTAGGCGTTCGATTTCCGCGGCAGCAGCGATAGGCCATTCTGCATCGTACGGTGCGAGGACCACGGGTTCATCGAGCATGAAGACGCCCTGACCTCGCTGATTCTTCAGTGTACTTCCTGCGCCGATGCGGCGCGCGAGACCTGGCTGCGGGGCTGGCGGGCCGAAGCCAGAGAGCTACTTCATCAAGCCGACGGGGGCGATCCAGATTACGGCGCCGTCTTGGTCGTTCCCGATGAACATCCGGCCGTCGAATGCGAAGGTGATGGGGGCAGGGCGTCCGTGGTCCTGGCGGCCGTCGTCCCAGCCGGTTGCAAACTGCAGCATGCTGTTCGGATCGCCGAGCGAGGGGTCGATTTCGCTCGCTTGCATCGGCATGCCGTTCGAATCGAGCGAGATGCCCACGACGCGGGCGCCGTAATAGGTTCCGACCTCGCCGTGGAGAGTGACGAAGGCGCGGCCGGTCCACGGCGACGGCCAGAGACCCGTTTCGAAGTCCACTCCGAAGGGAGTGTGGCCGATGACGAATCCGTCGCTCTCGAGCGCGACTCCGGAGCAGTCGGGGACGGCGCCGGTTTCCGTGGTCGTACCGCCGTAGGGGATGTTCTGGGTCGCGCAGCACGGAAATCCCCAATCGTCCCCCCGCCGGACCGGCACGAGCTTTTCGCGCCCTGCGGCGCTCGCCGAGTAGTCCAGCGCGAGCTCTACGGCCAAGCACACGTTGTGACTCGCTTCGCAGCGCATCGCGATCGGATTGCGGAACCCCTTGGCGACGAGGCTCGTCCCGCCGTCGGCGGTCGGGTCCACCTTGACGATGGCGCCCTTGACGGTATGCGCCGAATCGCATTGGTCGCCCTGCGAGCCGCCGTTCGTGACGTAGATGGTCCCGTCCGCCGCCTGGTCGATGGCTCGCGGCCAGTGTTCCGGCGCCTGGGGCCAGCCCCCCATGTTCACCACGACTTCACTCGCGCCGCTCGGCTGCCGGTCGCCCGTCTTGTAGGGGACCCGACGAATGATTCGATCGTCCTGATAGTAGAAATAACCGTTCGCGAACATCAACGCTTGAACGGACGGAAGGCCGGCGATGAACGTGATGTTCGTGTCGGCGTTGCCGTCGTTGTTGTCGTCGGGAAGGACGACGACGGCGCTGATTCCGTCCCCGCGTCCGCCGGTGGTGCCCGACGAGGGCGAGGCCGCGAAGAGTTCTCCTCCCGGAGCAAACCGGAGTTGCCTCGCGGTCTTGACGGTCGCGAAGTAGTGGGCGCAGAAGCCCGCCGGAAGTTGCAGCCACGAGACGTCGACCGCGGGCGCAGGCGCTCCGGGAATCGTCATCGGCCCCTGCGCGGTCCACACGACGGAGCCTGGCAACGCGCAAAACGAACCGGCGGGCGGCGCGGCGTCGGGCGAGTAGGCGACGGCACCGTCGGGGAGGCCGGCTTCCGCGTCCGGAGTCGCGTTCGAGTCCGCGGTCGTCGCGTCTTCAGCGCCCGTGTCGGGGCTGTCCTCGGAATTCGACGCCTCCGAGGGCGGGGACGCGTCGGAGCCGTCTTGGGCCACCGTCGCGTCTCCGACCGGCGCGCTCGGAACGGCTTCCGTGCATGCGACCGACAAAGGCAGCGCGGCGATCGCCGGAATTCGCGCCCATTTACACTTCGCCTCGACCTTCATCGCGTTGCCTTTTCTCGATTCTTCAATCGAGCGCCGTGAACGCTCGGTAGCGCTTGAATCTGTCAACAACCTGATGGCTGTTCAAGAGCCGCGCAAGACCGCAGAGACCGTTTCAGCGTGGCTGGCCTTGAGCACCGAACGTTGGACTCCCGTCGGCTTTGCGGCGATGGGCTCTAATCCGCTGGCCATTCCCCTCCCGCCGGCATTCCGCATGCTTCGGGGTCGGAGTCCCGGGCCCACGCGATCGCCACACACATCCGCGACGACATGTCGCTCGGGAACTCGTGGCCCACCCTTCCGAGGCTCATGAAGCGCGATTCCAACCCCGCGGCGTTGGTCTTCTCGGCGAGCGCTCGCATCGACGCGCGCGCGGCGTCCCGGTTGCCCGCCGCGAACACGACTCGCCTGACGCCCGCCCGGCGAAGACGAGCGGCGTCGATGTCCAGCCGCATCGAAAGCAGTACGAGTCCGCTCCACTTTCCCGGTTCGAACTCCGCCACTTGGACCGCAAAGTATGCGCCGTTCGAGTACCCGACGAGTGTTCCACCGCGTGACTGGTCGAGCTTTCCGGGCGCCAGACTATCGGCCGCGCGGAGGGCCACGTGTACCGACGGGGCGACGCTCGCGTACGTGCCGCTCCACATTCTTCCCTCGCCCAGCGGAGCGTTGCCGCGAGGGCAAACGAGGAAGCCGAAAGGTGTCGACGCGCGCGCGAAGGTTTCGCACGAATCCTCCGGGCTCGCCCACATCCCATGCAAATATACGATGGCGGCGTGGGGGGCGGCTACATCGGCCGGAGGATACGCGACGCCCCAAGCTCCTTCCGCGCGTGGGGACGCGAACAAGACTCCTGCGAGCACCGAGAAGAGCGACGCCATCATGGCAGATCGAATGAAAACGTCTTTCTTGCATTATCCCCCGGGGAAAGGTCGACGTCGAACCCGATGCTGCGGGCGCCGAGCCTCGCCCCAAAACGGACCTGCACCGGCGGCTGCGCTCCGTGAAGGTCGGCAAGCGTGATGAGGACGATGTATCGACCGCGAGGGGGTTCGGGGCCGTCGAAGTAAATGTTCTCGACATTCTGGCCGGCGCATCCGTCGTCCCCGGGGCAGTCCTTGTCGAGATGAAAGCCGCTCGCCGTCGAATGTGTGCGCTCGTCGGGCACGCGCTCCTCCTTCGGGGTGACCACCACGAGGTTGACGTCGGCAGGGATCGACCCCCACGCGATGACGAACTGCAGGAGTCCCGTCTGCACGCCGCAGCCCTCGTCGATGACTCCGTTGCAGTTGTCGTCCACGGCGTTGAAGCACAATTCGGGGCCGGTCGGCGTGCACGCCTCGAGAAGCGTGGTCCCGGCCGGGGCGACCAGACTCGACGCAGTCACGACCGGGGTCGACGCAGATTTTGCCGGCGCCCCCGAAGCGCACCCGCAAAGAAGCCAACACGCAAGCAGCGGACGCAGGCACCTACTCAATACGATGCCCCACAAACGAAGCTACCGCCCGAACCCCGGCGGCGGTCCGCCTTGCTGCTGCGCCGCCTTCGGCGACTCCGGAACGGCCTCGGCGCTCGCCTTCGGATTCATGACCTCGAAAAACGCTTGCCTCGCAAGCTCACCCACGGGCCCTGGCTCGTAGCGCAGCGCCATCAGCACACCCTTCTCTTTGGTGAATTTCAGAATGCGGATCGCCTCACCGCGCTTGACGTCGTTGGCCCCTTTCGCATCTTGAAGCAGCCGAGCCCGTAGCTGAACGCGGGTCATCGAGTGCGGGCCGTTGTCGATCTCGATCGACTCGACCAGATTGCGCCCGAGGATGAGGCGAGGCCAATCCTGGAACTGGTCGTGCACCTTCACGTGCGCGATCGCCTCCGCGTTCTGAACCCAGCGCGCGATGTCTCCGCTGTCGTAGTTGCGATCGCTCCAGTACCCGAAGGTCTTGTTGTAAATGTCCTTCAGCTCTTCGATTGCTTCTGCAGGGCTATTCGGGTCGTTGTAAGTCGCGATGGCGCGCGCGGCCGTGTCCGCGTCCGCTCCGAGGATCAGCGCCAGCGTCGCGTCGGCCTTGAGGCTCGCATCGCTCAGCTTTTGGAAAATCTGCGGGACCATCGCGGGCGTGATCCCGCCCATGCCGATCGCGCGAGCTGCCTGGTGGCGGAGCTCGATGTCGGGGTTGCTCGGCGACAAGAGGTCGATGAGACCCGCGGTTGCTTCGGGAACCGGGCGGTGAATCACAGTCTCGAGGTAACACTGACGGAGGAAGTTCGACTTCGGGTCGCCCTTGCTGTTCTCGTGGATCTTCTTGACCACGGTCGTCATCTGGTCGTCGGTGGCCACCCAGGAAAGCGCGAAGCAACTTTCCATGCGCGACTGCTCGTTCTCCAGTGGGTCTTCCAGATACTTGACCAGCTGATCGTAGGCTTTCGGATCGCCCCACTGCGCGAATCCGTCCGCGGCTCCGACGCCGAGCGCTCGAAGCGTCATCCCGAGGATCGTCAGGCCTCCCTGCATGAGCGAGTCCCACGACACGTCGAGCTTCTTGAGGCGTCGGTGGAGCTGCTTCTCGAGAATGCGCCAGCCGGTTGGATCCTTCGTCCAGCCGAGATACCGCAGGGCGCTCTGTGCGGTCGCCCACTCTTCGGGGAAGGGCGGCTGCGCACCCTCGGTGGGCAGCTTCAGCTTGGGATCCGACCACTTTTCGAGCAAAGGGACCGCCCGGCGCGAGCCGACGAGCGCGAGAAAGCGCATCCCGTTGGCGTGGGGCTGCGGCTTGTTCGCCGGATCGACCCAGAAGAGCACCCCGTCTTCCGCGGTCTTGAGGAGGTAATCCCGTTTCTCCGGGTGCAGCGCCGCCAGGTCGGCGAGCATCCTTGCCGCGTACACGCGCTCGTTGTCGTCGCGCCGGAGTTCGGGCCAGTCGACGTCGTTGTAGAGCTTGAGCGGGTCTTGCGTCATGCGCCAGCCGAGCACCTCGGCCGCACGCACGTCGGTGATCTCCGCCATCCGCATTGCGGCCTCGAGTCTCCAGTGTGCGGCACCTCGCGAGTTACTCTGGATGTATTGGTAGAGCGCGTCGCCACCGCGGGGATCCTCGAGCTCTTTGAGCATGTCGAAGATCTGTTTGGTCTGGAATTTCTCGGTTTCCGCCTTGTCGTGATTGATCGTCCGCAGCGCGAGCACGAGGCCGTTCGCGCCCATGCCGTCGCGCAGCGCCTGCAGGAACTTCTCGCGCGACGGCTTGTCCGCCTTGCTCAGCGCGTCGACCAGCGGCTGCGTCGCTCGCTCGTTGCCGATCTTGCCGAGCCCGACGGCCGCCTCGCGCGCTACTTCGACCACCCGGTCGTTCACGAGCTTGATGAGCGTGTCGGTCCACTTTGGGTCGGCATCGCGAGAAAGCGTCGTCGCGACGAGCTGGCGCACGCTGTCGCTTTGGTCGGAAGCGAGCGAGGCGAGCTTCTCGATCGGCACCAGTCGGGCGAGCAGATCGGCGTCGAACGCGGGGTAGCCATCGAGCTTCTCGATCGCCGCGAGATGGCCCAGGCGGTACTCGGCCATAATCGAGTCGAATGCGCTCGACTCCTTGAGCACGACGAGCGCCCAGCAAATCTGGGGCTTGTCGGTGCTGTTCGACTCGGTGAGCGCCTTCAAGAGAAGAGGCTTGGCCGGGTCGGCGGCGGGAGACCCGAAGTCGACCAGAGCCATTGCGGCGACGCCGCGCACCGTGTGGTCCACCGCGGAAAGACCTTTGGCGATGGAGGGCAGGCTCTGCGTGTCCTTCGCCCACGCCAGATGGATGAAGGCCTCTTGCCTCAGGCGTGGCTCGTTTTCGGCGTCGGCCCACTTGCGCCAGCGCGGAGTTTGCTCGGCCTTGGGCAGGAGCTGAATCTCCTCGATTTCCTTGTTGACGGCTTCCTTCGTCAGCGTTTGAGCCTCGGTGTGGACGCTCATGAACGCGAACACCGCGGCTCCGGCCACGAGCAAAATGCCGATCACGATTGCGACGGGTTTGAACGCTCCGCGCTTGAAGTTGCCGTCTTCGGAGGCGAATGCCGGGTTGTTCATGGCGTCCTCGGGTTTCCGCCACGCACCGGGGAGCCGGGAACGTGCCGTCAGTTGCGCGCACGATACCGCAAGGGAAGCGGGGGAGCGGTCGCAAAAAACTCTGGCGCGTGAGCTTGCGCTCTGCGTTAGAGGATACGGGCGTGGATGGCGTCACCGTCGTCGTGGCCGCGGGTGTGATCGTCGAGGACGGGCTCGTCCTGCTCACGCAGCGCAAGGCGGGGACCCACCTCGCCGGGGCCTGGGAGTTTCCCGGAGGAAAAGTACACGCCGGGGAAGACCCTCGCGATGCGCTACGCCGAGAACTCCGAGAGGAACTCGGCCTCGACGTCGAGGTTGGCGATATCGTCGACGTCACGTTCCATCGATACGAGGAGGCACAGAAAGCCGTCCTCCTTCTCTTTTTCGAGGCGTCGAGGCTGCCGGCGTCCGCCGAGCCTCGTGCTATCGATGTCGCCGCTTACGAGTGGGCAGGCCCCGAACGTTTGGAGCCCGACCGCTTCCCCGCGGCCGACGTCGCCGTGCTGAAGAAGGTGCGAGAGCGCCTCGCTCTACCGCATGCTCCGCGGATGCGCTAGGCGCGAAGCATGCCCTACATCAAGGTCGAAGCTCGCCAACAACTCGACCCCTCGATTCGAGAGCTGGCCGAGCGAATCGTCCATGCGTCGCGCGCGATGCCTGAGGAGACGGCCTTCGCAGGCTTGCTCAACTACGCGTGCACCTCCCTGGCGATACAGGTCGTCGAGAGCCGCTTCGGGCGCCTGCGCTACGGGACGATCGCCACGGTGACGGGGGTATTCAAGAACATCGCCGACGAGTTCTACCGGCGCGTCGCGTCGCTTTACGAAGATCGGCAGATTGCTGCGAACGGGGACGTCCCTCTGTACGAGGAATACGCAAGGCGAATCCGCGAAGAGCCGTAGATTGTATCCTTCCCCGCGCGCGTGCCCGTTAGACGGGCACGCGCACGTGGAAGGACTGGATCTGCGCGGAGCGGGCCTTTGAACCCGCTCCTATCTCTGCGATCGCGCGCCTCTCCGGAAAGGCTTCAGTGCGTGCACATCGTGACGTCGATGTCGTTGCCCGTGCCGTTCGTGACTCCCAGGTCACAGACGCCGCCCGCGCAAGCCAGGTTGTCGCAACCGCCGGCATTGAAATGAAGCGCGTGCGCACCGGTCGCGCAGTTGTTTGCCTCGAAGATATTACCGGCTGCTTTGAGCGTTCCGGCGTTGTCTCCCATGTCGAGGCATAGCCCGGCCCCGCTGTTGTTCCCAAAGCCGAGGGGGCCCTGCAGCGTGTTACCGCCGAACGTCGTTCCGGCGCCGCCCGTGGTCCCGACGTCGATCATCGTGATGTCGTTGCCTGGGGCACCCGCGCCGGCGCTCACGATTAGGCCGTTGACCTGGTTGCCGAGTAAGACGCTTCCGCGGAGTTTGACGTTCGAGCCGCCGACGAAGCGCATGCCGTTGCCGTTCGTGTTGCCGAACGACACGACGCCGGTGATCGAGTTGAGCGGCGGAGTGCCCGGCGCCTGTTCGATCCAGATG
>JBAULD010000899.1:0-4228 GCA_049578005.1 Polyangiaceae bacterium | reverse complement strand
GGCTCGCTTCGCTTGCCCCGGGAGAGCGGGCTCGCTTCGCTTGCCCCGGGAGAGCGGGCTCGCTTCGCTTGCCCCGGGAGAGCGGGCTCGCTTCGCTTGCCCCGGGAGAGCGGGCTCGCTTCGCTTGCCCGGAGAGGGCGGGCTCGCTTTGCTTGGCCGGAGAGCGGTTAGGGCCCCCACCAGAACATTTCGTGGATTTGATCTTTTCCGCCGTCTCGGGTGATGGCTACGATTCGGTCGTCGCGAACCTGGACGACCGGATCGGGAAACGCGTCGGTCGCGAAGAACGCGCTCTTTTCGAAGCCGCCCGCGGATAGCCAGAAGAGGTGGAGTCCTCCGCTGGAGGGCCCAGCCATGAGCACCATGCGTCCTCCCCCGAGGAGGTGAAAGTCCATCCAGCGAAGCGCAAGGTTGGTGAAACGCTCGGGGCTCGGAAAGTCTTCGCCGACGTCGCGTAGCTCGGGGAGGTGCGCGCTCAAATATTTGTGAAGAGTATCGTACCGGGGCTTCGTCAGCCTCGGCAGCTGCCGCGGGCCGGCAACGGCAATCGGAAGCTCCTCGGGTCGCGCGCAGGGGACTTCTACGTGCGTTCGGTAGCGATCCGCGAGCGTCGTGCCCTGCGCGTCGTCGGCGAGCGACTTCAGCCACCAGTGAAAAACGGCCAGAGAGGCGTCTCCGGCACGCGATCGCAGCTGGACCACGCTTTCCCACAACGGACGTCGCACGCTCCAAGCGCCCCCGTGCGCGGCGACGACGCATGACCCCACGTAAGCGGCCCCGTGGATTGTGACGTTGAAGAGCACGTTGTCGGCGCTCCCAGGCGCCCCGCCCGCCGCCCATGCGTCGCGACGGTCGGGCGTGATCGCCGCGCTCAAGCGGTGGACGCTCGCGTCGCTGCGATCCAAGACGAGGTCCGTGCCGAAAAGCTCGCGGGCGCTCACGATGAAGCGCTCGGTCGCGTCGTCGAGATGCGCGACGATGAAGCGGTTCCTCCCCGGGTTGGCGTCGGTGGCTCGCGCGCGCGCCAGGTCCGCGACGGAGCGTGCGTCCGGCGGATACAGCGGCAGAAAGAAGCGAGCGAAGAGCTCTTCGGCGTTCAAGAAAGAGTCCTAGAAAAAGCCGACGGGAGACAACATGTTCGGTGCTCTAGCACGACACGCTATGCTCGCGCGCCGCCGTGCTTACCCCTGACGTACGATTCGAGGGCTGGACGACCGAGGCGTGGCTTCGGTTCCTGCGTATTTGGCAACCTCGCGCAGTCGCCGAGCGCGATCCGACGGCGCCGCAAGGCGGAGTGATCGTCGTCCACGATGACGGCGAGATTCTCAAGCTTCTCCACACACGCCAGGGAAGGCTCGATCCGGGCTCGGTGCACGCGCAAGACGAAGGAGAAGAGCAGGCTTTGGCGCTTCGCGCCGGGCGGCCCTCGGCGCTCGCCCAACTCGCCCGTCTCCACAGCGCGAGCTGGGCGATCGGGATGCGTCTCGGCGCACTCGACGAAGTCATGGAGAGGTTCGGCGCGCGCGCGAGGCGAGGCGACGATCTCACGACGCAGGCGCTGATGCTGGTCGGCATCGCCCGCGAGATGCTCGACGAGGGGGCGATCACGGCGTGGCCACAGCGCCTTCGCGGTGTGCCGCTCCCGACGCCGGCCATCGTCCGTCGCACGCTCGACGCGCTCTGTCCGGACGGACGCGCCATTGCCCTCGGTTTGTTCGACGCCGGCGACCTGTGGACCGCGTTCGTCGCGCGCCGGCGGGGTCCCGCCTTCGACGTGTTCGCCGGTCCGGACGAGCTTCGACCTGCGCTCGGCTTGCTCTCGGGAGACTGGCGGCGGGACTACCGGCACCTGGCGCGCGCGGTCGAAGACCGATACGGGCCGCTCGGATTCGGCTGCTTCGCGGAGCTCGAAACGTTCCGCGGCTTGCAAACCGATGGACGCCCCGGAGCGTGGAGCCGTGCCGTGGCCGTCCGAGACGTGGTCATCACGCCGATGCCCGCAGGCGTGCGCGTGGCGATCGGCTTCGACGGCGCGAGGTTCGCCCTCCAAGGACTGATGTCGCTCACGGGCAGGATCGTGCCGGCCGCGCTGCTGGCGCCACTGGTCGACGGCGCGCGCTCGCGCATCGCCAAGCTCACGGGCAAGGACGTCGGAGCGCTCCTTGGGTTCGATCCGCTGGCGGTGCTCCGAGGGCTGCTCGAGAGGTAGCGCGCTCGGTCCTCAGGCTTAATCGGGCATTCGGCAGAGATACCTACCCCGATTCGACGACCCGGATACGCAGCTCCGCGAGCTGCTCCGGCGACACCGTGCCCGGCGCTTCGGTCATCAGATCGGTGCCCTTTTGGGTCTTTGGGAACGGGATGACGTCGCGCAGACTCTCGGCGCCGCTCAGCAGCATCGACAGACGATCCATCCCGATCGCGATCCCGCCGTGCGGCGGGGCGCCGAGCTTGAGCGCGTCGAGCAGGAAGCCGAACTTGCTCCGCGCTTCCTCGTCGGAGATGCCGAGCGCGCGAAACACCTTCGCTTGCACGGCCGGGTCGTGGAGACGGATGGAGCCGCCGCCGATCTCGAACCCGTTGAGCACGAGATCGTAGCGCCAGCAAAGGACCCGGCCCGGGTCCTTGTCGAGAAGATCGACACAGTCGTCGTGCGGGCGCGTGAACGCGTGGTGCGCGGCGACCCAGGTCCTCTTCTCGTCGTCGTATTCGAAGAGCGGCGGATTGACGACCCACAGGAAGTTCCACTGGCCGCCGTGACCGCTCTCTGGCACGAGGCCCAGCTTCTTGCCGAGGTGAATGCGCAGGTTCGCCATCACCGTTTGGACAACGCTCTCACGGCCGAACTGGAAGAAGACGAGATCGCCCTCTTTTGCGCCCGTTCGCGCGTTGATCGCCTGGCGCAGCTCGGGCGTGATCGTCTTCGAGAGCGGCGACTGGACCCACGCACCGTCGGCGTCGATCTTCGCGCGGGCAAGGCCCTTGGCGCCCATCCCTTTGACGAACTCTTCGAACTTGTCGATCTCCGTGCGAGACAGCTTGCCGGCCAGGTCGGCCGGGACCACGAGCGCCTTGACGATCTCCGCCGGGAGGTCCCGCCGGTACTCGCCGCGGGAGAACTTGTCGGCGATGGCTTTGAAGAACGAAACGCCGCCGCCGCCGTGCTCGATGACGACGTCCGTGAGGTCGACGTGCGGCAATCCGAAGCGCAGGTCCGGCTTGTCGTTTCCGTAACGCTGCATCGACTCTTCGAACGGCATGCGCGGGAAGGTGCCGCCCGGGTAAAGCTCGTGGAGATCGATCGAGAGCACCTCTTTCCAGATTCGAAAGACGAGGCCCTCGATGACGCGAAACACGTCGTCCTGGTTGACGAAGCTCATCTCGACGTCGATCTGCGTGAACTCCGGCTGCCGGTCGAGGCGCGGGTCTTCGTCGCGGAAGCACTTGACGACCTGGAAGTACTTGTCGAACCCGGCCACCATGAAGAGCTGTTTGAAGAGCTGGGGGCTCTCGGCCAGCGCGTAGAATTTGTTGGCGTGCTGGCGCGAAGGGACCAGGAAGTTGCGCGCGCCACCAGGCGTGTACTTGACCATGAACGGCGTCTCGAGCTCGAGAAACCCGCTCTCGTCGAAGTAACGCCGCGTGACTTGGTGAACGCGATGCCGCACGCGGAGCGTCCGCTGCAGCGGGGAGCGACGGAGGTCGAGATAGCGATACTGGAGCCGCTTTTCCTCGCTCGTGTCGATTTGATCGGCGATTTCGAACGGCGGCGTTTCACTTCGGTTGAACACGAAGAGCTCGACGCCGTGCACTTCGATGTCGCCGGTCGGCAGCTTGGCGTTGCGGTTCGCACCGCGTGCCTTGACGACGCCACGGACGCCGACCACCCACTCGGAGCGCACGGTGCGCGCCACGTCGTGCGCGGCGCGCGGGAGATCTCCGTGGCCGACGAGGTCGGGGTCGAAAACGAGCTGCGTGATGCCTTCGCGGTCGCGAAGGTCGATGAACACGCAGCCGCCGTGGTCGCGGTAGCTCGCCACCCAACCAAAAAGGACGACCGTCTTGCCCTCGTCGGAGGCTCGTAGCTCGCCGGCGTGGTGGGTGCGCTTCAGTTCGTCGATGAATCGGGCCATGGGGCCGGGGAATGTACAGTTTCTTGAGGCGATCCGCGATCGCGATCGGCCGCCCGGTCCATGTGGGACGTCAGTCGGACCATGACGACGCCGTG
>JBAULD010000898.1:0-1670 GCA_049578005.1 Polyangiaceae bacterium | reverse complement strand
GCCCACTGCTGCAGGTGCTTCCGGGCGAACTCGCAGTGGCCACAAAAAGGCGAGGTCGAGGAGCCATCCGTGTGCATTTCGGCGTCGCTGCGCCAGCACACCGACCGGTAGTGGCAACGTCACCGGTCAAAGCGCGAGGCGCCCGCCGCGAAGCTTGCTGCCAAAGGAGCGGTCGGGCGGCCGGTCCAGCACGGCGCGAGGCGCTTCGAGTTCGCTGATGCGTCCGGACTTCGGATTATAGAGTCGCTCTCCGAAGTACCCGCGCGACTGGCACGCGTTTCGCTGGCACGGCTGTGAACTCGTGCTCCGGCGCGCATGTGCCGTCATCCCCGTCAGGCTCCTGAACCTCTGCGATAAGCATCGCTGCAGCGGTCATCCTGAACGCCGTGGCATGAAACAACGTGACCGTGAGCCGTAACGGCAGACACGGCGACAGCAGTATCGAAGCGCTCGGTGCCGAGCTCGATGCGCGGTGGGTCATCAACCGCAGCGCGACGGCACGGAGCGCGGCCGACGACATCTACACCAAGCGGCTATCGCTTGTGCGGCATACACGGCGCTGCCGATTGGAAACCCGGCGGAGCTCAGTCGGTGGCGGGACGGGGCGAGGTCCGCAGAGTACTTACTCAGCTGGTAGCCTCAGCGCCCGACGAGGCGCATGGAACGGCGCTGGCGCCAGCGGTTCCCACGTGACACAGGCCGACTGCCGCGAGCGCCCGCAGCGCACCACGCCGGAAGCCCGGCGGACGACCTTGGCGAGAACGACGCGTTCCTGAGCATCGTCATGGCCCTCGAACACGACGAGGCGATTTTGAATGTACTCGGCGGCAGCTCGCAGAGCTACCGACTGTGCTGTCGAGAACGTAGCCGCGGCATGCACCGCTGCGGCGCACGAGGAGGCAGCCGCCGGGCGGCGCGAACTCGCTGCGAAGAGCGTGGAGCTGACTCATAAGCCGTCCTGTAAACCGCTTAGATCCATCGGGCTAGTACGGCGCTTGCCGCAGTAGTCGCGTTTGGAAGCCTGTGCCTGCACGCCGGATACGAACTGTCGATGACGGCGGGGGCGCCCTCCTGGGTGCACGAGCCCCAGGGCGCCTCGAATGCCTCACGCGCACTTGCGAGGATGCTCTCCATGCCGGTAGGGTGGATGATCTTCGCGCTGCTCACGCCTGTGGGCCGCACGCGGTTTCATGTTCGGCTGGAGGCTGGCTGGCGGTCCGCAGGGCGAATGGCATGAGCGAGCCATCGGCGGCTGCATCGTCGTGTGCCGCGTCATGGGCCGCGCGGTAAGCGCCGCGATCCTCGCTTGGCTCGCGTGAAGGCACGGACGATGGCGACGCAACGGGCGCTCGGAATGGCAGAGCTTCAGTCGCCAGGAGTGCCAAGTTTGGTTTGGCATTTGCCGTACTGGTGTCCGAAACGGAGCCGGCCCCGGATTGGCTAAGTACAGGAATCAACGCATCGCTCAAGCGGGCGCGCACACAGCGACACGTCGAGCGACGCGAGAGAAGCTTGGGAAATGTATCGCTGCGTGCGAGTTAGTCACGTCCAACGTCTGGCGGAGAGCACCGTGTACCTAATGCGGATTCAGCCGAGTTGTTCGCCGTGCATGCGTCCGCGTTCGCACTTCCGGCGCCGCCGAAGTGCACCCTTCCGGATGGGGAATAGTG
>JBAULD010000897.1:0-4953 GCA_049578005.1 Polyangiaceae bacterium | reverse complement strand
TGGTCACAGGGGTCTTCGGCGGTGTGATCGGGTCGATCGTCTTCGCCATCACCACCGACCTGTTCCCCTTCGAGATGCGCGGTCGGGTGATGGGCTTCGTCCAGACGGCCTTCGCCGCGAGCCAGGTGCTCGGCATTCCGGCCGGCCTCTTCTTCTCGAATCTCTGGGGCTGGCACGCGCCTTTCATCATGATCGTCGCCGTCAGCTCGGCGGTCGGCGTCGTCATCGTGCTGCGGCTCCGACCGATCGACGCTCACTTGCGGCTGAAAGGCAGCCGCATCGGCCCGATGGACCACCTACGGGCTACGGTCACCAAGGGGCGCTACCTCCAGGCGTTTGCGACCACGGCGCTTCTCAGCACGGGCGGCTTCATGCTGATGCCCTTCGGCAGCGCTTACACCGTTCACAACCTGGGCATCGGCATCGAGAAGCTGCCCCTCCTCTATCTGGTCACCGGGGGCTTTACGATCTTCACCGGGCCGCTCGTCGGCCGCGCGGCCGATCGATTCGGCAAGTTCAGAACGTTCGTGTTCGGAACGGCCGTCACCATCCTCATGGTCCTCGTCTACACGCACCTCGGCACGACCCCGCTACCCTTGCTGATCGCAATCAACGCGGTGCTGTTCGTCGGCATCTTTTCCCGGATGGTCCCCTCGCAAGCCCTGCTATCGGCGATCCCGTCGCCGGACACACGCGGCTCCTTCATGTCGGTCAGCTCGTCCGTGCAGCAGATCTCGGGGGGATTCGCCTCGGCGATTGCCGGCCTCGTGGTCGTCGAGGGACCGGGCGGCGTTCTTCTTCATTTCGACCGAATCGGGTACATCATCGTCGGGACCTCGCTCGTGACGGTCGTCATGATGAGCCGAATCCACCGACTCGTGCCCGAGCGGGTCGCGCCGGCGGTACCCGCGGCTCCTGCCTCGGTTCCACGCTGATCCACGTGAGATGCACGAGGCCATGTATCGAGCGCCCCCGGCAAGAGTCGAACTTGCGACCTCGGCTTTAGGAAAGCCTTGCTCTATCCACTGAGCTACGGGGGCGAACTCTGCTTCGGTAGGGCGTCTGCTCGTGCTTGTAATGGTTGGACTATCGTCCTGCACCTGGAAACGTGAACCCTTGGGTGCAAGCGCAGAGAATCACTTGGCTATTGGGCTTCAGAATTCTCGGCAAGGATGTCCGCGAACGGTCCGCCATCGTCGGAGGTTCGGGGGAAGCAAGCATCTTGGCGCGCGCCGTCACGTGCGGTCCGGCGAACCGAGCGCACATGGTGCTGCGAAGCTCGGCCATGGGGCGTCATCTACCCGCCCGCCCTCACGCCGCCGCGCTGTCGAGGCGGCACGAGAAGACGGCACAGCGGTTGCCCCGGCAGAATTGCGATTTTTACCACTGGCCACGCGGCCTTTCTTTGAATAGGCACATCGCAACGCAAAGGGTCAATGAACCCGACGACCACATTGGTGGGGTCGGTTCATCGACCGGGGAGAGGAGCGATTGCGATGAAAGGCAAACGCAAGCTGATCGGTGCGAGTATTTCAGTGGCGCTCGCCGTCCTGGCTGCCGGGGCTGTCGTTTTCGCCCAGGATAAGTACAGCCTTCGAGTGCCGAATGGGCTCGCCTTCTCCGAGTTCAGGGGATACGAAGGCTGGCAGGTGATCGGTGTCAGCAACGGCGGGCTGCTCGCCGTGATCCTCGGGAACCCGACGACGGTCGACGCGTACAAGGCAGGTGTTCCCGGTAACGGCAAACCTTTCCCGGATGGCGCAAGAATGGCGAAGATTCATTGGACTCCGAAAAGGAACCCGGCGACCCCCGGCCAGCCCCTGGTGCCCGGTACGCTCCACGACGTCGATTTCATGGTGAAGGACGCCAAGCGGTTCGCGGACAGCGGCGGATGGAGATATGCCGCGTTCGAGTACGACCCTGCGTCCGATACGTTCAGACCCGGCAACGACGCGGACCATCCGCCGCAGAGGAACGACGCCAAGTGCGGATTCACGTGCCACACGGCCGTGAAGCAGCAGGACTACGTCTTTACAGAGTACCCCAAGAGGTGATCGGGTCCGCTCCTGGTCTCGTTTCTCTCTGACCCTGACGTCCCTCGCGACCCTGGCGGTTCTCCCCCCATCCCGTGCCACCGAAGGCAGGCGCCGTGGTACAACGCCGCCTTCGAGAATGACCGACCGCTCCTTCGACGCGTCGTATTTCCGGCGCTACTACGAGTCGAGGCGCTCGCGCGTCTACGGGGGCGAGCAAATCGCGGAACTGGCGCGCGGCGTCACCGGCTTCGTGAACTGGTTCGGCGGCAGCGTCGAGCGTGTCCTCGACGTGGGCGCGGGCACCGGTCTCTGGGGCGACTGGTTTCGAGCTCATATGCCCGACGTCGCCTATCGCTCGATCGACGTCAGCGAATACGCGTGTGCGAAGTATGGTCACGAGCATCGCGACATTTCCCGCTGGCGTGCTCGGGCGAAGTTCGATCTGGTCGTGTGCCAGGGTGTTCTTCCGTATCTCGACGACGAGGCTTGCAGCAGCGCCGTCGCCAATATCGCCGCGATGTGCCGGGGCTTTCTCTTTCTCGAGGCGATCACCGAACGTGACCTCCGCGAAGTCTGCGACCGCGTGCGCACGGATTTGACAGTCCACGCGCGCCCCGCTGCCTTTTACCGGCGCATCCTCGCCCGGCACTTCGAGGGCGTCGGCTGCGGGCTCTATCACATCAAAGGCGGCGACAAGGTCTTCTACGAGCTCGAACGGGGATAGGCTGGCTACGCGAGCACGACGAATTTCAAATAACGGCCTTCCGGGAACCCGGCGAGCGTCGGGTGATCGTCTCCCGCGCCCCGCAGCTCCAGCACCGACAGCGCGCGTCCGTCGAGCGCGGCGTCGTCGAGGGTTCCCAGAAACGAAGTTGCGTCGACGTGACTCGAGCACGACGAGGCGCAAAGAATACCCCCGGGCGCCAGCACCGCGGCGCAGGCACGGTGAAGCGAGCGATAGGCCGAGAGCGCTCGAGCGACCGCCTTGTCGCTCGGGGCGAAGCTCGGCGGGTCGCTGACGATGAGGTCCCACGTCTCGCCGCGCGCTCGGGCGCCGTCGAGAAAGGCGCCGACGTCGGCGGTCACGAACGTGTGTCCCGCGGGGTCGACGGCCGCCTCCCGGAAGCTCGCCTGCGCCGTCGCGTGGGCCGCGGCCGCAACGTCGACGCTCACGACACGCGTCGCTCCGCCGAGCGCGGCATGCAGAGAAAAGCCGCCCGCGTACGAGAACAGGTTGAGCACGCGCCGGCCGCGGGCGAGCTCGCCGACGCGCCGCCGATTGTCGCGCTGATCCAGGAAGGCTCCCGTCTTCTGTCCCCGTGCGACATCGACCACGAAGGGGACTCCGTCTTCTTCGACGCGTACGGTCTGCGGCGGCGGGTCGCCGCGGAGAATCGCGAGCGTGGGCACCTCCCCTTTGGACCCGGATCGGTAAACGAGCGTCGAAACCCCCCACGATGTGAGCGCCGGCCATACCGCTTCTGCGAGGTCCTCGACGTGTGCGCGCGCGGCGTCGCCGTCCGCTCGCACGACCGCCACCGGTCCGTAGCGGTCCAACACCAGTCCCGGCATGCGATCGCCCTCGCCGTGGACGACTCGAAACGCGTTGGTGCGCGCCCGCTCGAAGAGCATCGCGCGCAAGGCGCACGCTCGGACAGCCCGCGCGCGCCAGAGGCTGCGATCGATGGGCTCGCGTCCGCGGGTCCAAAGGCGCACCGCGATCGGTGAGCCCGGGTCGGCATAGCCTCGCCCTACCGCCGTCGTGCCCGCGACGAGCTGCACTTCTTCACCGGCCTCCACTCCCGCGAGGCCGTCTTCGATGGCCTCGCGCCACACCCACGGATGTCCTCGTAGGAGCCGGTCGGCGGTGGCACGCTGGCGTAACGCGACTTGGCGCACTGTGCGTGTCATGCGCTTCCTTCGATCCACCGGGCGACGATCGTCAAGGGTGCCTCAAGAGCGTCTCTGCGCGGTGCGGCATGTCGACATCATGGGCCCGTGTGTCATCGTTCTTCAGCTGGGGTTGAGCTTCGCGACCGTGTCTGCGTCGAAAGTCGGCGGCCTTTGCGCCGCCATTGACGTGACCCGCCGCCGCCGCAATCCTTGGTCGCTGTCCATGCACGTACTTTGCTCTACCAGACGAGCAGCTTTGCCACTCATGCCGTTATTTTGTGAGTTGGCAGCACGCAAAACACCCTGTTGGAACGGAGACATGTGAAACGATGACCAGGAAGGGGCGATTGAAAAGGCCGAAATTGCCGGTTGTGGACATGTCTGCGATTCAAAATGGCTTGGGCAACCAAGAGCTACCCGAGAGCGGAGTCAGCGAGACGCCGTTGCTTCACGGATCAGCCGAGATGGTCGAAACGACGTCCCCCCCCCGGGTCCGTTCTCTGCGGCCTTCCGCGCCGGAGGTCGACTTGTCGCCGCCTCCGGACAATTCCGAAGATTTCGCGCGATCGGACGAGTCACGACGAGTCGGCCGCGACGACGACGCGAGTGTTCCTCCCGTGGACTTGGACGCCGGTTTCTTTTCTGTCGACGTCGCGCCGGACGAAGCCTCGTTCGAAGTGGAGACGCGCGATCCACGTGCCGCGCTCAAGCTGACGCCCGCGGCGGCGAAGCGGCGCGCCCATTTGGCCAAATACGTAACTGCCGCCGTCGGGCTCGCGTCGGCGCTTTGCATCGCCGCGCTCGTGAAGAGTTCGTTCGCCGGTAGCCACGAGTCGACGAGGTCACAACATGCGTCTTTCGCGGCGCAAGCGTCGGCGACCGGCCTCTCCCTGAACGGAGCGGCGGTCACGGAGTCGGCGCCGTCCCCCGCGTCGCCGGCGAATTCCGCTCCAGTTGATCCTCCGGCGAAGGCCGAAGTCGCCTCACCGACCCCGGAGCAGGCGGCTCCTGCGCAGGCGGCTCC
>JBAULD010000896.1:0-1747 GCA_049578005.1 Polyangiaceae bacterium | reverse complement strand
TCGCCCCGGTCGGCCTCCGTCGACGACGTGGAAAGACCTTTCTCAGGCTGCACCTGGAGGGCACCGGCGCGATCGACTTTCTGACAGTCCCCACAGTCACCTTCTGCGTTTTGTACGTCGTCTTTGTCCTTTCCCTCGCCCGCCACAGAGTTCCACACGTCAACGTGACCGCGCATCCGTACGCCGCGTGGGCCGCCCAACAGATCGTTGAAATCGTCGGCTTTCGCGGAGGGTGACGTCGTCGGCAACGTGCGAGGTCACGCGGTAATGGTCTGAAATGGCCTCACCTACGCTCCCATCCGATACTCGGCGCCCGAGGTGGAGCATGGGTTCGGACAATCAGTGGACAGCGCTTGGCCCAGCGATCGTCGGGTTTCAGACTGACGGCACCAACATCGATCGCGGTGCCGACATCGCTGGCAAATTGGTCGGCATCAAGGGCGCCTGCATGGGCGACGTGGGCGACGGCGTGCAAGGCTTCGGCGCCGGCAATTTCTCCGGTGTGGCCGGATTCGGCGGCACGGACAACGGAACGGGGGTGTTCGGGATCGGGGGCGTGCCACCAGACCGATTTGGCGGCGGAGGGGCGGGTGTTCGCGGCGTCGGCGCCGGCGCTCCCAACACGAGCCCAAGCGGGCCCGTCGGCGTGTTTGGACAGGGCGGGACCAACACGCCGGGCGTGGTCGGACAAGGTGGAGACGGAACCGCCGACGGGGTCCAAGGCTACGCCACGGGTCCGTTCTCTGGCGTCGCGGGTTTTGGCGGGGCGACGGACGGAAGCGGAGTCTTCGGCTCGGGTGGAGGGCGCGTCGGTCCCGGAGTGCGAGGCATTGGCGCGGGCGGCTCGAACACGGCACCGGCGGGGCCCGTGGGGGTCTACGGTCAAGGTGGAGGCCCCACGGGGACCGGCGTCGTGGGCATCGGCGCGGGCGGCTCCAACACGGAGTCTCCCACCAGCGATGGCGTCTTCGGGGAGGCGGGGAAAGGTGGCGGAAGCGCCGGTGTTCGCGGAGTCAGCAACCAATTCAACGGAACCGGGATCTGGGGGATCGCCGAGAGTGGCCCTCAGGCCGTCGCCGTCGCCGGCTCGTCCGCAACGGGCTTCGCGGGGTTCTTTGCGGGCAACTTCGTCGTGGCCGTCGGTGCGAAGTCCGTCGCGATGCCGCACGCGGACGGGTCCCATCGCCTGCTCTACTGCATGGAAAGCCCCGAGAATTGGTTTGAGGACTTCGGCACCGGTCACCTGGTGAACGGAATCGCGAAGGTCTCCATCGATCCAGGATTCGCCGCCGTCATACACCCGCAAGGTTACCACGTCTTCCTCGCAGAGCACGACGACCACCATGGGCTGTACGTGACCCAGCGCACGAGCTCCGGATTCGAAGTGCGCGCCAAGTCGTCTGCCGCGAGCGGCACGTTCAGCTATCGCGTCGTCGCAAAGCGCAAGGGCTTCGAGCAGCGGCGCCTCGAGGAAGTGAAGCTGCCGCACCGCGGCTCGTGAACGAAGGGACTGCGACGTCGTGACTTCCGCTCCTTCGCCGTGGGCCTCGGCCAAGCGGCGCGCGATCGCGACGCTCCCGCGTGTGCGGCCTCGCGCTCGGCCGCCGCGGCGAACGCCGCACGTGCATCCTCGATGCAGCGTTCGGTGTGCACCGCGAGCTGCGCGAGGTATTGCCGGAAGAAGGAGTTGTAGTACTCGAGCGCCATGAGGACGCTGCAGAAGGCGTCATGTCGCGCAGCCCAAGCG
>JBAULD010000895.1:0-5798 GCA_049578005.1 Polyangiaceae bacterium | reverse complement strand
GATTACACCTACTCGCTGCTCCCCGCGCCCCACACGACGATGACGGGCGTCACGAGCGCGCACGGAGCTCACGTCGCTTGCGCCATCTGGGACAAATACGGATTCTGTCAGGAGGCGTTCGAGTTTGCCCAGGCGAACTCGGCCGACGCGGCGGTCTCCGATGCTGGAGGGCCCACGCCGAGGACCACGGTTGCGTTCGACATCAGCGCGTACACGGGAATCACGTTCTGGGCGATGGCGGGATCGACGATGAGCACGACCGCCCAGCTCCGCGTCCTCTTCCCCGATATCGACTCGGACCCGCGCGGTGGGCGCTGCGGCGTGGGCGACGCGGGAGCTTGTTACGACAGCTGGAGTTACGTCCTCCCGGCGACGATGCTCACGAGTTCTTGGCAGCAGGTGACCGTGAAGTACGCGCCGATGAATGGCGTGCTGACGCCGCAGAACTTCGGGTATGAAGCAACCAACTTCGACCCCAAGAATGTGTACGGGGTAGGATTCCAAGTGAGCGGGCCAAACGCCGCCGACGCGGGCGCCGCGGTCAACGCCGACTTCTGGATCGACGACATCTACTTCGCGAAGTAGCCGGGGCCAGAGCAAAGTCAGGTCGATGGCGCGCGTCGACGGGTGAGTTCGCCGTCGGCGCCCCGAGGGCGGTCCAAAGAAAAGAACCGAGCGGGGTTGCCCTCGCCCCCCCGGCCGACGTGGCGGGCCATCCGTGGTAATCTCGACACGGATCGCTCGGCGCGTTTTCGGCGTTCGCCGAAGAAAGAGTGCGGTATCTCGTCGTGGGCGGACACGCCGTCGGAGTTCACGCTCGACCGCGGACGACCAAGGATCTCGATCTCTGGCTAGACGCCGCCCCTGACAACATCGCGAAGGCCTGCGTCGCGCTTCGAGGGTTTGGAGTGCCCGCTCCCGCCATCGAACGAGCCGGGCAAAGGAGGGGCAAGTGATGCCCCCGTCGCCACAATTGCCTGCAGGCGGAGGGTCAGCGCCTCACTGCGGAGGATTCGTGTAGTCGATGAAGTTTCCGCTGAGCGCCAGCATCGAGATGAGTCCGACGGAGCTACTGAAATAGTTGTCGTTCGCTTGGCCGGAAGTGGCGTTGATCACGACCGAGTAGAGGTACGTCCAGGAACTGTCGACGAAGCTCTGGTCGCTCGCGCTCATCATTGCCGCGACGGCGGCGGGACCCGTGATCGCGCCGGACACGTACTGTCCCGCGGCGCTGCCGCTGAGGGGAGTGATCGGGATCTTGATGCTCTTGGGACCGAGGGTCTGATTGGCGTATTGCACGAAGAAATTGACCATGGGAGTCAGGAAGGTCTTGGCACTCGCCGACCCCGACCAGCAGTAATCCATGCCCACGCGCCAAGGCGCGCGGCAAGCGTCGAAGCCGAACGTGCTCCCGCCGACTTGGTCGGGAATGAGGCCGCTCGTCGGGTTTTGCGCGCCGATGAGCTTCGCATACTCGGCGGTGTATACCGAGTTCCAGCTCGAGTCGCCGCTGACCGAGGCAAAGACTTTGTAGTAGTCCGGCGCCGCGTAATCGATATAGGTCGACGGGGCGTTGGCGAAGTTCCCGTCTTTCAGCTCGTTCGACGAGGCGACCTCCTGCGACTTGATGTTCGTCAGGATCGATTTTGCGGCGCTTAGGTAGCTGCCCCCCGGCCACTGTTTGTCGGCCATGATGAGCGCCCAGGCCATGTCCTGGTCGGCATCGGTCGCGGAGCTCACTTGCGTTCCGCTCGAAGTCCCGCCGGAGCTCACTTGCCAGCTCATGAGGCCATTGGCCATGTGGGCCTGGACGTAAGCCCAAAACGAGTCGAATGTTTGCTTGTCGGACATGTACACGGCGATGAGCATTCCGTAGCCCATCGCCTCGGACGAAGTTTGGTTCGCGGTCATCGGATCTTGAACGCGCAGCGCCCCGGCGGGCGCTCCCGAGGAGGTGACCATCGCGGCCATCCAACTCTGATACGCGGTCTGGATTTTCAGGTGCGAAATGTCCGTCGGATACGTGCAGTTGGAACTCTTGCGGTCCTGTGGAAATGGAAAGCTGCCCATTGCATTCGCGGCCGTCGGCGTCGCGAGCCAGCTGTCATCTCCGCCCGCGCCGCCGCTCGATCCCCCGCCGGAGCTGCTGCTCGAGCCCGCACCCGAGCTGGAACTCGAACCGCCACCCGATGCCATGCTCCCGCCGCTGCTGCTCGATCCGTTGCTCCCTCCGCTCCCCGAGCTGCCGGTGCCCCCCGACGAGCTGGTCGCCCCCCCGCTCGAACTGCCGCCGCTGTTGGCGGAAGGTTCGCCCGCGCTCGGGGAACTCAAACAGGCGACGAGACCGAGACACCCCACGACAAGACAAGGAGCCGAACGAAACGGATTGAACACGGGACCTCCGAAAGACTCCCCAGGACAGCATTGCTGCGGCTTTGCGTTGTAGTCGCTTTCGGGTGCTTGGCGAGGCTCAACATCCGCGCTTCCGCAATCGTCGTGCCAGCGACGAGACAATTCCAATAGTTCGCGTGTACGGAAGCCTCCGAGAGAGGAACCGGCTTCTCTGAAAGTTTCCGCAGACAAAAGAGCTAGCAGACAAAAGAGCTAGAGGAGGGGCCGCCATGGGCTTCGGCCGGTGGTAACGTTCCCCCGCATGCGGACTCTCGTCGCCTGTTGCGCGTCTTGCGCCGCCGCGTTTGCCCTCGTTGCGTGTAGCGGCGCGGCGACTCCACCGGACGACGGCCCCACGGTCCAAGTGGCGCAAGCGACTGCCACGCGAGTGGCTGCCGCGTCCATCTCGCCCGACGCGCTGAGCGCCGCCGTGACCGCGAATAACGCGTTCGCGCTCGACTTGTATTCGCGCGTGAGCCAAGACGCCCCATCGACCAACGTGATGACGTCGCCCGCGAGTGCCTCGCTCGCACTGACCATGGCGTACGCGGGCGCAGCGGGCGAAACGGCCGCCGAAATGGCGAGCGCGCTCCATCTCGGCGCTGCGGCGGGGCCGATGATCTTCGACGGCCAAAACGCGCTCAGCCAAACGATCGCGTCGCGCGGCATGGCCGCTCTGGCGGGGGCCCCGGACGCGGGGGCGAGCAACTACGACCTTCGCCTGGTCAACGCGCTTTGGGGCGACAAGCGCGTCGCATGGGCGCCTTCGTTCTTGAACACGCTGGCGACGAGCTACGGTGCCGGCGTCTACTTGCTCGACTTCATGGGACACGCCGAGCAGGCGCGGCTGGCCATCAACGACTGGGTCCGCGTGCAGACGACCGACAAGATCGTGGATCTACTTCCGGCGGGGTCGATCGACCCGAGCACGGTGCTCGTCCTCGTCAACGCCTTCCACTTGAAGTTCCCGTGGGCGACTCCTTTCGATCCGGCGAACACGCTGCCGGCTGCGTTCACCCTCTCCGACGGGTCGACGGTCTCGCCGCGCTTCATGAACGAAACGACGGAGCTCGCCTATGTGGACGACGGCCAAGCCCAGGTCGCGTGGCTGCCGCTCGCGAACAACCAGATTTCGGTCGCCGTCGCGCTGCCTCACGCCGGCGTCGATCTCGCGACGTACGAGGCTTCTCTGACCGCGACCTCGGCGTTGCTCGTCGCCCCGGCGTCGACGGCGACCGTCATGCTCTCGATCCCCAAGGCGACCTTCACGTCGAAGACCTACTCGCTAATGAAAGCGCTCGAGGCCATGGGCATGGTCGAAGCGTTCGGACCGACGGCGGACTTCTCGGGGATGGGCACGGGGCTGTACCTGAGCAACGTTTTCCAGAAGGCGATGATCTCGATGCAAGAAACCGGCGTTGAAGCCTCGGCGGCGACCGGCGTAATTGGCGAGCGGATGAGCGCCTCGGTGTCCCCGCCGGTGTCGATGGTCGTCAACCGGCCGTACGTCGTGTCCATCGTCGATGCCACCGGGACTGTCCTCGTCTTGGGCCACATCGTGGACCCGACGGACGCCGGCAGCCCGTAGCTGTGCTTTCCCTCTGCGAACCTCACGAACACGGCGTCGTCCACTGGTACCCCACCGCGCCGGCGCTACGCTCGGCGTCGTGGAAGCCGCCCCTGCCGAGCCCTCTCTCCCTTTTGCCTCGCGCCTGTGGCTCGCGTGGCTGTGCTTCTTTCGCGTCCTCGTCGACGGAGTCTTCGCCGCTCGCGTGAGCTCCGCGCGCGCCGCCCCGCGCCTCGGCCCGGCGGCTCCGACTCCGCAGTTCACGGCCCCCTCGACCTCTTCTGCCCTCCAGCTCCTGTCGCTGCTCCAGCGCGAGGGCCGCCTCGTCGACTTTTTGCAGCAAGACATCACGGCCTTTCCCGACGCAGAAATCGGGGTCGCCGCACGCGTCGTGCACGAGGGCTGCCGCAGGGCGCTCCGCGCGCACGCGGAGATCGAGCCCGTACTGAGCCAGGCCGAGGGAGCACGCGTGGAGCTCGCTGCGGGGTTTGACGCCGACGAAGTGAAGCTCGTCGGCGAGGTGCGCGGCCAGCCTCCGTACGCCGGAGTCTTGCGCCACCGCGGCTGGCGTGCGACCAAGCTCGAGCTTCCTCTCGTCGTCGGCGGACACGATGCGCATGTCCTGGCGCCCGCGGAAGTGGAGCTCGGATGACGCGCTACGCCGTGGGGATCGATCTCGGCACCACGCACTGCGCACTCGCCTTCGCTCCGCTGGAAGGCGACGACGGGCAGCGGCCGGAAGTGATGACTGTGCCGCAGATTGTCGCGCGCGGACAGGTCGAGGCCAAGCCGCTCCTCCCATCGTTTCTCTACTTCGCGCACGAGGGCGAGGGGGCGCAGGCGCTTCCTTGGGAGGCCGACCGAACCTTCGCCGTAGGGGAGTACGCGCGAGCGCGCGGCGTCGACGCGCCGGCGCGGGTAATCGGGAGCGCGAAGAGCTGGTTGTCGCACCCCACCGTCGACCGGCGCGCCGGATTTTTGCCCATCGGCGCCCCTGAAGACATCGAGAAGATTTCCCCCGTGGAAGCATCGTGGCGATTCCTCGAGCACCTGGCCGAGGCGTTCGACGCACGCTTCGGGGGGGGCGAGTCGTCGCTCGCTAGCCAGGACGTCGTTCTGACAGTGCCCGCTTCGTTCGATGCGTCGGCGCGCGAGTTGACGGTCGAAGCCGCCATTGCGGCCGGGATCGAGAAGCTCACCTTGCTCGAGGAGCCCCAGGCGGCCTTGTATGCATGGACGCTCGCGCGCGGGGACGCATGGCGGAAGGAAGTTCGACCCGGGGATGTCGTGCTCGTGGTCGACGTCGGAGGCGGTACGACGGACTTCAGCGCGATCGCCGCGGTCGAACGCGACGGTTCTCTCGAGCTCGTTCGCGTCGCCGTCGGCGACCACATTTTGCTCGGCGGCGACAACATGGACCTCGCGTTGGCCCACCTCGTGCGCCACAAGTTGGAGACCGAGGGCAAGCCGGTCGACCGAGGCCAGCAAGCGAGCTTGGTGCACGCTTGCCGAGTCGCCAAAGAGCGCCTGCTCGGCGAACCTTCGCTCGAGGCCGCGCCAATCGCGATCGCGTCACGCGGCTCGACGCTGCTCGGCGCGACGCTGCGTACGGAGCTGACGCGAGACGAAGTGACGCGCGTCGTCGTCGACGGCTTTTTCCCCATCGTCGCGGTGGATTCGCGCCCGACCAACCGTCCTCGGGCGGCCCTCACCGAGCTCGGATTGCCGTACGCTTCCGACGCGGCGGTCACCCGCCACCTCGCTGTCTTCCTCGCACGTCAGGCCGGCGCCCTCGCGAAGCTCTCTGGCGATTCGCCGCAGAGTGGCCTCACCCCACGAC
>JBAULD010000894.1:0-3776 GCA_049578005.1 Polyangiaceae bacterium | reverse complement strand
GGCCGAACGAGTCCCACCGCATCCGGCTGCGCGTCGAGATCGGCCGCCTGCGCAAGGTCGTGCGGCCGCGGCTCGGAGTGGTCGCCGAGGGGCCAGGCTACGCGCTGTCCGCGACGGGCGAGGTCGTCCTCGTGATGCCGCTGGAAGAGAGCCCCGCTTCGCGTCTCTTGTCGCTCATGCACGGCGGTGAAGGCTGGAGCGCCTCGTCGCTCGCCCTCGCGCTCGACGTCAGCGAGCGGACCGTCCAGCGGAGCCTCGGCGAGCTGCAGCGCGCCGGAAAGGTCGGCCCTACGGGCAATGGCCG
This sequence comes from Polyangiaceae bacterium, assembly GCA_049578005.1. Lineage (GTDB taxonomy): Bacteria > Myxococcota_A > Polyangia > Polyangiales > Polyangiaceae > Palsa-1150. The sequence goes on along the minus strand of JBAULD010000894.1, from coordinate 3,472 downwards.
CGGGCGGCGATGGGTGCGGCTCTTCGAAATCCCGACAGACTTGTTACTCCCGCCGGGGCCTCGCGCGCCGTAGATGGAGTCTCGTCGGAGCGCGAGGACGCGCCCGCGAAGGAGCTCCACCATGAACACCCCGTCGTCTACCCATTCCCCGTCGACCCGTCAGAGAGCCACCGTCGTCCGCGAGTACGGCCCGTTCCCGGTCGCACGAGTCCACGGCCTCACGCACGACGGCACGCACGTCTGGTTCGCCCACGGAAAGAAAGTCGCGGCCATGAATCCCGAGACGGGCGCGATCGAGAAGGAAGTCGAGGTCCCCGCCGACGCGGGCACCGCGTTCGACGGAAAGCACCTCTATCAAATCGGCGACGACAAGATCCGGAAGATGGACCCGAAGACCGGTCGCGTGGTCGCCACGCTCGCGACGCCGGGCATGACGAACGACAACTCCGGGCTCGCGTGGGATGCAGGCACGCTCTGGGTCGGGCAGTACAAGGGGCGCGCGATCCATCAGATCGACGCCACCACCGGCAAAGTGCTGAGGACGCTGCGCTCCGATCGCTTCGTGACGGGCGTGTCGTTCGTCGACGGCGACTTGTGGCACGGCACGTGGGAAGACGAAACGTCGGAGCTTCGGCGGGTCGATCCTGTGACGGGCCGCGTGCTCGAGACGCTCGAGGTGGCCGGCGGCGTGTCGGGCGTCGAGGCGAAGGGGGACCTCTTGTTCTGCGGCGCCATCGAGAGGCCTGTCGTGCGAGCCGTGAAGCGACCGGCGCGAACCTAGGACCAGCACAACCAACGCACGAAAGGAGAAACTCACATGGTCGACATTCTTCATCGAGTCGGAATCGCAGCGCCCATCGAAAAGGTTTACAAGACGCTGACCACGGTCGAGGGTAGCAAGGGATGGTGGGATTCGAACGCGACCGGCGACGCCGCCGAGGGCGGGATCCTGACCTTCTTCAAGCACGACTTCCGCGTCGTCGAGGCGACGCCGAACCGGCGCGTGCGGTGGAAGTGCGTGAAGGGCTCTCCGGAGTGGACGAACACGGAGATCACGTTCGACCTCGTCTACAAGCAGGACCAGACGTTCGTGCTCTTCAAGCACGCCGGATGGGCCGAGCCTGTCGAGTTCATGCACCACTGCAGCACGAAGTGGGCGACCTTCCTCCTCAGCCTGAAGCAGCTCCTCGAGACCGGCAAGGGGCGGCCGGCGCCCGCCGAAGTGCAGATCTACGTGGGAGGATGATCGGAGAGCCCCCCTCAGGTCCCACGCGCCGCGGGGCGGACGTTGTACGAGGAGGGACCTGAGGGGCTGGTCACTGCCCCGTCGGAAGAACGGACGCCGGAGACACGCTCGGTACGAGCAGCGCCTGGCCAAAGGAGACGCTGAATCCGAAGGGCGGAATCGGGACTCCGGTCGAATCGAGGGGCCGCTCGATCGGCACGCCCAGGTCGACGCTGAAGACCGTGCGATCGAGCCACGGGAAGAGCGCGCGGAGGCCGACGCCGACGGACTGGTAGGGCATGAACGAATTGGCGCTGTGAAAGGCATCGCCCGAGTCGAAGAACGCGACTCCGGCGAGCTGGCAGGACAGGATCTCGACTGGACGGCTGCGAAACTCCACGTTGGAGACGACGAAGTTCTGGTCCAGAAAGAAGTTCGTGGGATATCCGCGGAGTCGATCGCCGCCGCCGAGGTACGTTTTCGTTCTCAGATAGTCCCGCCAGCGATAGAGGAATGTCGCGTCGAACACGATGCGTCCGATCCGGCCAATCGAGGGCGACACGAAGAACGCCGTCGGCTCGATCGCCGCGTCGGAGATGCGGTTCATCGGGGCCACTTCGAGCTCGGTTCGCGATTCGAATGCGACGCGAAAGAGCCCGTCTCGCACCGCGGCCGTGTACTGAACGGCTCCGTAGAACCCGAGCACGTCGCGGGTGGCCCCGAGCGCTTGAAAGCTCGGATAGACCCGGAGAACGACGTCGTGACCCAGGCGATGGTCTTCCTGCAGCGCAAGGGTGTCGAAATCGATGACCCGAAGGTATCGCTCCGTGTGGGTGTGATATTGAATCGAGGGTCCGACGCGGGTGTCGCTCACGGGGACGTACGAGCTGACGAAGTCGGCGACCGTCTTCGGATTGGCGCCCGGGAAGTCGGCCCTGTACTCCAGGCGGTCGATTCCGGCGGCCAACGTGATGTCGTGTTTGACGTCCCAGCCGAAGGAACGCGTGACCTCGTACGTCGTAACGTACTGGCGCGCTTTCCACTCGAACGGGAGCGCCTGCCCCGTCGCCTGATCGACGAACACGACTTCCTGGGCGTTGCTGAAGCGGCGTGCGATGAGGTCCTGCCACCCGGCGCTCGCGTCCCACGACCACTCCGTGCGCCCGGAGTAGAGAGGTTGGCCGGTGACGAGCGAGCCGAACGATCCTTCCGGCGCCCCGCTCGCATGGTTGATCGTGACGTCGGCCGAGGCCACCACCGCGATTCGTGACGAACCCAGGCGCGGCGCGACGTACCCCAGACCGAACGTGTTCGTCTTGGGGTCGTAGATGAAGTCGCCGCCCAGCGTTTGGTGCGTGCCGAGAAAGTTTTCCTCCGAGGGCTGCGCCTCGAAGAATTCGAGGCCGCCGCCCGTGAGCTCGATGTCCCAGTTCAGGCGGAGGCTCCAGACGTCTTTGGTGATGACGACGACGCCGACGCGGCCTGGCGTGCTCCCCCTGGTCGCTACGACGAGAACCACCGAAAGTTGTGGCAAAAGGCGAAGATTGCGCAACGTCTCGTCGACGTGAATCTGCTCATAGCGGTCCCCTTCGTGCAGCAGGAGCTCGCGCCGGATGACCGAATCGCGCGACGTGTAGTGGAGTTTATTGACCCAGAGCGGCAGCGGATCGCGCCGTTCGATGACGTCGAGCGGTACGACGTCGACGTGCTCGATCGTCTTGCCCTCGGGGTCCGGGTCCCGCTCCGCGTGCTTCACGGGCGCGCCCGATCGAACGGGCGACCCGGGCGCGGCCAGCGACGCGAGCACTTGGTCGATCGTTTGGTCTTCGTACGTGGAATACACGCCTCCGCGCTCGGCCGGGGGCGGCGCCTGCTGCGCGAGCGCGCACACCGGCGGGAGCGCCGCGGACAGGCCCGCAATCGTGAAGACGGCGTGCCGAAGTGCGGGAGTCGTCATCGCCGTGCCGTTGTTGGGGGTGAGCACGCGGGGCTTCGAGGATTCGGCCCGAGCCGCGAGCCTTCGAACCGCCAGCGGGAGTTATCACAGGATCACGGGAAAAAGTCGGGGACTCGCCGCTCGACGGCGATCGGGGGTGCGGTATGCTTGAGCCTATGCGTTTTGCGGCCATCGGTTCTTCGTTCGCGGCGCTTTTCGCCGCGCTTTCCATCGCGGCGTGCGCCAAGAGCGGCGGTTCGGGTTCGTCGGGCGAAACGTCACCCGGCAGCGGATTCCCAGCCGGCACGGGC
>JBAULD010000893.1:0-5472 GCA_049578005.1 Polyangiaceae bacterium | reverse complement strand
GGGTAACGGCCGCCACCACGACAATGAGCGCGACGATGATGGCGACGATGGTCATGCGCTTTCCGAAGGTGCCGCGGCGGGGGCCGACTATAAGGACCACGGGCGAGCCCCGTCAACGTCGTCGGTATGTGCCTCGGGCTTCTCCTTAATGAGGCTCCTTGGGGAGGTTCGAAGGTGCAAGGCAGTCCACTTCTGCCTGGGTGCGGTTGTCGACGACTGCGGCCCCGAACGCGGCCTCCTCGACGGCCCGCGCCCACCGCGCGACGCCCGCATCCGACCCCGCAGCGCGCTGCACGTGGCCGGGGGTTGCGTCTGGCGCCGCAGCGTACGGTGCGCCCTGGCTCCGTGCCCAGGCCACCAACCGATCCAGAACCGCCCGCCGACGCGAGATGAGGGCAATCGCCAGCTCGCCCGTTTGCGGTAGGGGGTTTCGAAGCTTGGCATGCAGCGGCGCTTCGGCCACGAGGTCGTCGCCAGGCCGCACGTCGATGGGAGGCAGCGCGAACCTCCCGCCCGCGTCGGAGGTGGTCTCCACCACCACGTCCACCCGATTGAATCCGCGCCGCTCGACGGCCACTCGAGCGCGAGCAATGACGGTCCCGTCGTGTGCGTCCGCGATGCGTCCGGTCCATCCGTGGAAGGTCGCACCGGACTGCACGAGCGACACGCCGTCTCCGACCGGTGGGCGTGCGGGTAGACGCGTCGAGCTCCGCTCCTTGGGTCGCCTCCGTGGAATACGGGCGAGCGCCATCCAAGCGACGACGAGCGCCGCGGCAAGTGCGAGCGGTATTCGCTTCCACGGGCTGGGCCCTTTCACTGGCTGCACGACAACGAGGTCGCTGGCCGGTTGCCACCACGGGGCGTTCGAGATGTAATGAAGAGCCAGGGGTACTTCCGCGGTCGCCGCGCCGTCCGCGCCGGGCGACTCGAAGGCGACGAAAAGATGCGACTCTCCGAGGTTCACGGGAGCTGCTCCCACGATTGTCGTGCCGACCCGCGCTTCGATGGTTCCGCCGATTGAGCCGATGCAGCCGTGACGCGCACATCGCGGCGTCGCCACGAGCCGCAAGGCGATTCCATCTTCCGGCGAACCGATCGGCAACCGCTGTTCTTTCGCGTCTGGGGACGCCAGATCGACCCGCGTCCTCCGCTCGACCGGAGCCACACGGACACTTGGACCGGCTGCAGCGTTCCCGCCGAACGCTACGCGGAGCTCGCCGCGTCCCGGAGGTCCGAGGGCAGCGCTATCAAGAGTGAATCGAGCCCGGCCGGTCGCATCCGTCACTGCCTGCGCGAGGCGCCGGCCCGCTTCGTTCGACAACGCCAAAGTGAACCCGGTCGCCGGTTCCGTGACCCCCTCCTCTTCGGTCGTGGCAACGGCTTCGACCGAGGTGCTTTCGTCGTCGAGAGAGAGAGCAAGCGGCTCCGGATCGAATCGAAGCGTGACCGTCGGAAGCGCGAGGTCGATCGGCAACTCGAGCGTCGCGCCCTCGACGAGCTCCGAGCCGTGCGCTTCGACTCGGGCGAGGTACCGATCGGTCGGGAGCGAAACGCGGATGCAAAACCTCGCGGCCTCGTCGGTGGTCACGGCGAGCATGTGGACGCCTTCGAGTGTCGGCTCCGCTCCCCCTCCGGCGCAGGCTTGTGGGCTCGCAGGCGACAGAGGAGTGGGCGAGGCGGGATTCGACGCGGGGGCAAACGAGATTCCAACGCGTGTCCCGATGAGCGGGCGTGCCGCGTCGTCGAGCACGATCCCTGAAACCGCGAGCCCACCGGCCTGCCGCGCCACATGCACGTCGAAGTGCGCGCTTCCCTTCAGGCGAATGCGCGGCGCTCCTCGGGTCGCTGCGTGCGCCGTACTCTGGCTCGCGCACGCACAAGCCGCACAAAGAAACACTGCGCCCGAGGCGCACACGACGTGAAGGAGAGCGACAGCGAACAAAACGCGTCTGAGAAATGCTGAATGCGCGGCTCGCACGTTGCGTTTCGCCTCGACCGGGCATGGTAGTCTGAATGGTTCATGCCGGGGCGATCGCGAACGACAGCGCGTCATCGGTTGCCCGCGCTCTTCGCCTTTCTGGTGGGGCTTGCCGCGTGGGTCCCGGCGCTGGCCGACGGTCGCGCCCAGTTTCTCGCCGAGCGCTTGAAGTACCCGCCGGCGGCTGGACAGCCCGACGACTTCCGCGTGCGCACGAACGCAGCGCTCGCCCTCGGGTCGACCGACGAGGACGACGACGCAGTAGCACCTCTTTGCGCCGGGCTAGCGGACCCGAGCGAGCTCGTTCGGCAGGCGGTCGCCGTCGCCCTGAAGCGTCTCGCGCGCGGTACGTCGGCCGATTGTCTGCGCAAGCGGGCCTCGGTCGAGACGAGCGGAGTGGTCAAGCAGCAGATCCAGCAAGCCATCGAGGCCGTCGAGGCGGCTATGAGCTCGAACGGAAGCAACTGGTCGGAGCCCGTGCGGTCGACGCAGCGCACATCGAGCGCGCGCTACTACGTCTCCATCTCGCCGGTCGTCAATCGAACGACCCGGTCCAGCGAGGAGATCGCACGCTTGGTACGCGAGGCTCTCGCCTCGAAACTGGCCGAGCTGGGCGGGTATCAGGTCGCGCCCGCGGGCGAGTCGAGCGGCGCGGCTCGAGCGGTCATTGCGAAGCGCAAGCTCAAGGGCTTCTACCTTGCGGTGAGCGTGGACCAGCTGGACTATTCCGAAGGCGGTCTCCGCGTCCGGGTGAAGATCGCGGTATTCTCGTACCCAGGAAAAGACTTACGGGGCGAAGTGCCCGCCGGGGCGACGCTGCCCGGGGCACGACCGGGCGACAACGGGGCCGAGGATCAACTCATCGGCACGGTCGCCGCGAGGGCTGCCGAACTTTTCGCACAGAATTTCAGGTGAGGGCAGCGATGACCATGCGCACAGCGACTTCCTCCCGCCCGAGCAGCCCTCACCAGCGCCGCGTCCGCAACTATCTGCTCGATTCCCGCTTGCAGCTCAAGTACGCGGGCTTCCTCGTGACCGTCGCGATTGCGATCAGCGGGGTCGTCGGGTCGGTGCTGTATGCCACGGCGCGGGCGATGGTCCACGAGAGCGCGAAAGTCGTTGAAGAGAGTCGAAAGGCTTCCGAGGAGAGCAAGAAGGTCTCGTTCGTGAGCCGGATGAACGTTCGCGATCTGGCGCCCGACAATCCCGAGCTCGTAGCCGAGTTCGACCGGGAGTCCGATGCGTACGACCGGGCGATCGCCGACCATCAGAAGGCCGTCGCCGTCCAACAGGAGTCCCTGGTCCGTTGGCAGCGCTGCGTGATGGCATCGCTCGCAGGCGGGCTCACGGTCATGGTGGCGCTCATCGGTCTCTTGGGGATCTATTTCACGCACAAGGTCGCTGGTCCCGTGTTCAAGATGAACCTCCTCTTGAAGCAGGTTGGGAAGGGCGACTTGCGCGTCGCCGCACGCCTTCGCCGCGGCGACGAGCTCAAAGCGTTCTTCGACACGTTCACACAAATGGTGTCCGGGCTCCGAGACCGAGAGAGTCGGCGGCTCGGCGAGCTGGAAGGAGCTATCGAGGCGCTGGCTCGCGGCGATACCGCGGCGGTCGCCCTCGCGCTCGAACGCGCACGACGCGCGATCCACGAATCGATGGGCGATTAGTCTCGACGCCTCCCTTCAGGCGCAGACCGCACCCTTCACGTACTCGACGCGAGTTTGCCCCCCCTCGAACGTCACAGCCGCGACGTCGATGCGAACACGCTCGACTGCAGGCATCGCCGCGAGCCTCTCTCGCCATAGTCTCTCGACCGCGCGGACGAGTCGCATGCGCTTGGCCTTCCCGATGCTCGCGAACGGTCCTTCGAAGCTTTCGCTCGCGCGCGTTCGAACCTCGACCGCCACGACCAGGCCCCGGTGTCTCGCGACCAAGTCGAGCTCGAGCGCGCCCAGCCGGAGGTTGCGGGCGAGAATCGCGAAGCCGTTGGCGACGAGGTAATCCGCGACGGCCAGCTCCGCGCGGCGCCCGAGAGCGGTCGTCGACTGCATGGGCGGCACGCGGATCGGCGCTCGACGTGGCGCAAAAGTCGACCGTCTATTTGGCAACCACTCCCTGCGAAGCCGAGCTGCCGCAGTTCCCCAATGCCGCCGTGCACGTCACGGCGGCGCACGGCGTGTTCGGGTCGTACTCGGTGCCCGCTTTGACACAATAGGCGCCGGTGAGTCCCTCGTTACCCTCTCCGATCGAAGTCACGAGCTGCTGGCAGCTGAAACCGTCGGGGCACGTACAATAGTTGGCGCCGTCGTTGGTTTGGTTGTTGATGTTGGCGCATCGACACGAGCAGTAAACCGCCTTGTCCGCCGTACGCGCGGGGCACTGCGCTTCCTTGTTCGTCGTGTCGAGCGGCTTTCCGTTCGCGTCGACGGGAGGGACGACGGGCTGAGGAATGCCGGGCGTGCAACATCCCGCGTTGGTCGTACACGTGCTCGTCTGCTGTGGGCAGCAATTCTTCGCGCCGGTGACGGGAGTTCCGTCGCCGTTCTCACCGTACGGGCACGATACCCGTCCGCGAAAGTGATTGACCAGGCAAAGGCGAGTCAGACATTGGAAGCTCTTTGACTCGACGCTCACCTCTTCGGGATCAAACCCCTCGAAGGTGGGCAGGTACTCCTGCTCAGGAATGCACGGATCACCGATACCGGTGGTGACGCATCCCGTGCCCGATAGCACGGCGACGGCGATGGAAGCGGCCAATATCGCCAGAATCGAGCGAGTCATCGTGTCGGCTCTCCCTCTATTTCCGATGGGCAAGGGGGGCACTGCGCAACGTCGCGACATACGTGGCGAGCGGGGGCAAACCTATAGTCGAGGCGCGCGAAACGCGTCAAGCCGCATCACGAGTTCCGGCATCGCCGGGCCACGGCCCAATTGTTTGCATCGTAATGTCCGAATGGTGGACTAGCGCATTTTCCGTCGCGGACACTGTGCTGAGGCCCACGACGGCTCCTTGGGGACTTCGAAGAGACGCCGAGCCGGTTGCACTGTGGGCTCATTCGGACATTAATGCCCCTAACTGCGACGAGGGCGTGCGAAGACCGATCCAGCGTGCCAGCGCACGCCCCCCCGCGGAGCGGCGCTTTCATTCGAAGCCCCTTGCGCACTTGCTCACCCTTGGCTCTGCTTGGCGCTCTGCTTGCCTCTTTTCGCCTTGACAATGGCGAATGGCGCTCCGTACCATCACCGCCGCTCGACGGGAGTATCGTGCCAACATCATTGATCTTTTCGGTGCCGGCCCTCCCTGAACGCTTTGCGCGAAGCATTTGACGCTTTGCGAAGCGCAGCAAACTCGATGAAACCTTCGACCTTCACGAAACCGATCGACGCGACAGGTCTCGCGGTCTTTGACTCGCACGCATTTGGTGCCTCGCTTTCAGTTTCGACGGTCCGGTGACGTGAGGCGGTAAGGGCCGCAGCTCGACTCAGTGAAGGAG
>JBAULD010000892.1:0-7760 GCA_049578005.1 Polyangiaceae bacterium | reverse complement strand
GCGTCCCGACGTCGCTGCGCAGGGCGGCCTTGCGGTCGAGCGCCTCGTGCTCCCACGCACCGAGAATCGCGAGGAACGCGGGCCTCAACGCGAGGTCGCTCGCGTCGAGGGACACGGGAAGGGTGAGAACCCAGGCCGATCCTCGGCCGATCGCTCGCCGCGCGAGCAGCGGCGCGCCGTCGGCCCACCTGATCATCGGCTCGAGCCTGCCGACGTCGTCTGCGGAGAGGACGGCGCGGCGCGAGGCTCCGAGATCGAGGAGGCTCTGCGACGACTCTCCGAGCTCCCCGACGGCGCTCGTCGGGTCGACCCCGGGGACTTTCGTATCCGCCCACGAGAACGCGTGCCCGACCAAGGGCTCGAGCGACGCACCGAGCGGCGCGCTCGCCGCATGCGGACCGAGGGCGAGAAGCACGGCTCCGCCCGCGTCGAGGTATGCGCCGAGGGCATGGCGCTGTTCGGGGGTCAGCCCCGAGGGGTCATCGAGGAGGACACCGAGGGCGCCGGCGAGGTCTTCGGCGCGATCGGGAAAAGCGGGGATCGGCCGGACGTCCACGTTCAGGTTGAGCGCGGTAAGGGCCTGCTCGGCGATCGGGGCACCGCCCGTGACCACGGCCTCCGCCGTCGTGTCGGCCACGACCGCGATTGCGCCACGGGGTGCTTCGGGGACGACCGGAACGACATCGTCGACGGCAATGGCGTCTCCACCCAGGAGGCGGGCGCGTGCTGGGTTCGCGTCGTCCGAAGGGAGGAGCAGCGTCACTTCGATGTTGGCGCCCGCTGGGGCGGACGCATGACCGAGCGTGACCCCGTGCTCGTCTTCGACAACGACCTGGCGCCCTGCCGCGCTCGCCCCCGGCCCGCACGCGACGCGGGCGCGCACGCGTATGCCGCTTCGGTCCGCGCGCAGGAGGGCACAATCGAAGCCTTGCGCCCGCAGCTCGGGCAATGCGATCCAGATCGGAACGGGGCTGGCTTCTCCAAGCTGTCCGTCCTCCGAACGGCCGTCGGCGAGGTCGCTCAGAACGACCACTCGGCGGTCGATCTGGGGGAGCGACGCGAGCAGTCCGCTCGCGAGAGACACCGCGCCGTCCAAATCGGTGGCGCGGTCGCTCTCGGGCAGAGCGTCGATTGTGTTTCGCGCCGCTCCGAGGTCGGTGGTGGCCGCGAGGGCGACGCGCGCCGGAGCGCCCGCGAGGACGACGGCGACCGCATCTCCCTCGCGGGCCGACGCGAGGAGTTCGCGCGCACCTTGGCGTGCTCGCTCGAAGCGGGAAGTGGTTCCCGAGAGCTTCGCGCGCATGCTCATCGAATCGTCGACGACGATCGCCATGGCGACCGACGCGCCGCCGGATCGCTGGAGCGACAGCCTCGAGCAGCGAACGAGGGGCGTCGCGCCGAGGACGGCGAGAACGGCGATCGCCCCAGCCCGCGTGGCGAGCAGGGCGCGATCTTCGAGTCGCGAGCGACGCCTGGTCTTGGGAGGGGCGGGATCGACGAGGTGGGCGGGCGGGAAAATCTGCTCCTCCGCCCTCTTCCGCCGCAACCGATGCGCGAGGTAAGGCGCGACGACCAGGAGCGCGGCCGCGAGCGCGAGCGTCGTGAGAAACGTCACCTGGGACGGCTAGCACGACGTGTTGACAGGGCGAAACGGGCTGGCCCGCAGGTTGCTGCGTAGGAGCCGGTGTTGCGCGCATTCCTCGCTGCGACGGCCATGGTCGGGGTTCTTCTTCCGATCGAGGCGGGGGCCCAACTTGCGGCCCCACAAGTCTCCGGGCTCACGCCCCAGCAGCTCGCCTTTCTTGGTACGCAACGCTTTACGAGTGCGGACCAGCTCGCGGCGTTGGCTTCGACCCTCCCGCCGGGCGGTCTACCGGCGCTCATCTCCAACCTCACGCCGCAGCAGGTGTCGACGCTGATCTCGCAGCTCCCGGCCGTTTCCTCGGCGCTCACACCCGAACAGCTCGCGGCTCTCCCCGGGCAGCGCTCGGTTGCCGGGTCCCAGCTCGTCCAGGAGCAGGCCGCGTCACAGGCCTACCTACAGACGCTCTACGCGCTCGAGCTCTCGAAACAGCAGCCGCAGACGACCCAGGAAGAGGCGGAACGTCAGGCTACGCAATACTTTTCGAACGGCGCGGAGGCGACGGCAGCTCCGAGCGCCGGGCCGGGCGCCGCGTTCTTCCAGAACGGGGCAGATTTGTTATCGAGCCCGACGATCAGCTGGCGGCAGGTCGATCCTTCCCAGGGCGCGGGCGCGTTCGAGACCATGGATGGCGGGGCTCGACCTTCGCCCCCGGAGGAAAACACGGCGGACGCGGGAGCGGCGGCACCGGTGATCCCCGAGGCGGGAACACCACTCGCTGCAGGGGGTGAGAACACGACGCCGTCGGCCCAAGGTGCCGTTGTACCGGAGACGCCCGTGGCCGCGACTCCGACGGCTACCGCCACTCCGACCGCTACCGCGACTCCGACCGCTACCGCGACTCCGACGGCTACCGCGACTCCGACGGCTACCGCCACTCCGACGGCTACCGCGACTCCGACCGCTACCGCGACTCCGACCGCCAGCACGGCCCCGACCACCCCCTCGGCGCCTGCCACCCCGCCAACGTCGCCGGCGGCGGCCATTCCCGCACGTCCCACGATCTCCTCGCTTGCACCGTCCGGGTCGCCCGCGCGTTCCGCATCAGGAAGCAGGCCGCTCGTGCCCCCCATTCTTTTTGGGGCTGCCCTAGGGGCGTTGCTGATCGCCGCAGCGTGGCGAAGTCCCCGACGGCCTCCGCCCACCTGAAGAAACCCGAACCGTCGGAAGGGACTCTCCCTATCGGACGCTCTCCACAATGGCACGGACTACGCCCAGCGGACCGTCGGACGTCACGGCGGGCACGAATCGACCGCCGCGTCGCTCGACGTCCTTCTTCCATGTGCTCGTCAGGTGCGAAAGAGCGGCGATGTATCGATCTCGCGTGCTGTCGGCGTCGGTCTCGACGACCGCGTCGCCCTCGAGCGCGCGCAAGCGAACCGTGCCTTGATAGGGAAACGCGACCTCGGCGGGGTCCAGCAATTGAACGACAGTGAGCACACGACCGCGCGAAGCGAGTTCGCCGATCGATTTGGGCGCGTTGTCCGGAAGGTCAATCAGGTCGCTCAGGAAAACAACGACGGTCCCGCGACGAGCGCCGCGCAGTACCGGCCGCAGCGCCCGGTCCACCATCGCGCCATCGACGCGAGCATCGCCGCCCGGTTGCACGGACTCCAGTGCAGCGACGACCCGCTCGAACTGCTCGCGACCCCCGGCCCGCGCTACCGGTGCATCGCCACCGCCGCCGCCCACGAAGGTGAGGCTGACCGGGTCACCGCTGCCCACGGCCAGCCGGGCCAGTGCCGCCGCGATGACCGCCGCAAACGCGAGCTTGGCCCCCGGCGCGCTCGGACCGCGGAACGCCATCGAAGCCGACGCGTCCACGACCAGGCAGAGTGCCCGATCCGTCTCCGTCTCGAACTGTCGCACGAGGAGGCGGTCGTGACGAAGTAACGATCGCCGATCGAGCCATCGAAGATCGTCGCCGGGCACGTACTCTCGGTAGCTACCGAACTCGACCCCCGCGCCGCGGCGCGCGCTTCGATGGACGCCGGCGTACACCCCTTCTGCCACTTCACGTGCGCGAAGCCGCAGGGGGGCCAAATCTCCCCAGTCGATTGCGCGCCGGATCGGGTGAAGGGCGCTCACGGAATCGAGACGTCGGGCGGCAGCGGGCCACCGAGCTGCGACTTGCCCGGGTCGAGAATGTCGCGCGCAAGGCTCACCTCGCTCAGCTCCACGCCCGAGCCGGCGACCACTTGTCTCAAGAGGTCGTCGCCTCCTTTCGTGTCCCCGGCCGCACGGTGGTCCAGCGCCGCGTAGAAGAGTGCCTCGTATTTCTGGATTGGCGTCGATGCCCGCGCGATGAGCTCGTCGCCCTTGAGCTTTCCTTCGCCGAAGCGGGCCAGCCGGGCCACCCATCGCCCGTCTTCGGGGACCGAAACGAACACGCGATCCGGTGTCCCGTCGGTCGGCACGCGCTGTTGCCGTTCGAGCAAGCGAACCCAAAGGGCGAAGTAGACGAGGTCGTCGTCGTCGAGGTCGGCCGCGAGCCCACGCTGCAAACCCGCGCGCGCAGCTGCCAAATCGCCGCGGACAAAAGCCCGGCCCACGAGCAGCTCGATCGTTTGTGTAGCCTGGCGTTTGTCGCCTGGAGCGGCAGCGTAAGCCCGTTCGAGCGCCCGCTGGGCGGGCTGCGCCGCTCCGAAGCGATCGAGAACACGCGCGAGCACGCGCTCGACCCGAGCGCGCGCATCCGCTCCCGGGACGTTGCGCGACTGAACGAGCTCCTTCAGCGCCTCGGTCAGCGGGGTGCGCGCAGCGTCGGCGTCGCCCTTGTCGTGCGTGACGTCGCTCAGGAGGAGCAAGATCTCGCCTCGCATCGCCGGATCGTGAGCAGCGTCCTGGGCGGAGAGCGCTTCGCGGAGATGATCGAGCGCCGACTGGGCCAGGCCGTCCCTCCAGTCGATACGTGCGAGGGACAAGAGCGCAGCAGCCGACTTTTCCTCGTCGGCGGATTGCTTCAAGAGGACGCGCGCGGAGTCGACTCGGCCCTCGCGCAGCTCGATTTCCCCCATCGCCGCGCGAAGGCGCGCGGAGCTCGGATGTACCTTGCCGCTCAGAGCCGCTTGCGATGCAGCGGCCAGGAGGGGCTGCGCGGCCTGAAACGTGCGCCGGGCCGAATCCGCGTCTCCCGCTTCTTCCTCGCCCGCCATCGCGTCGAGCGAGAGCGCGAGCGCCTCGCTGAGAACACGGGCATCCGGGTGCGCTCGCACGGCCTGGACCAGCAGAGCCGGCGTCGCCTCCGCCATCCCGAGCTCCTCGATCGCAACGCCGAGGGTCAGCGCGACTTCGGGAACCGTGGGGTCGAGGCGATAGCATTCGGCGGCGACACCGAAGGCGGCGGCGCCGAAGATGTCGCGGTCCTCGACGAAGTCGTCTTCCTCGCGAGTCGACTCGCGTCCCGAGAGGGGCCGGAGCTGGTGCAGGAGATCGATACAGTGGTCGACGCTGGCCTCCTTTGCGTCGGCGACGAGAGCGGCGGCGAGCTGCGGCCGCTCGGACTCGAGAAGCTCGCGGACCTGCGCACGGTCGAGCGCCGCCAGCGCCCCCGGCACGTCTCCATCGCGCAAGTAGAGCGACGCCAGCACGACCGGGCCGGTCTCCAAAGCGCGCCACGCCTCGCCGCCCTCTTCGCGGGGCGGCTGCACGCGATTCTTCCGAAACTTGTCACGGAGGACGACCGACCGCTTGATCCATTCACCGGTCGCGACGGCCGCCTCGGTGAGCGCCTCCTGGCTGGGTTCGAGAAGCCGGCGGCGAGCCGCGACTCGCTCCAGCGCTCCTGCGCTGCCCACCGGACCCCCGGTGGCCACGGCGGTACGCGTCCACGCGTCGAGCGCGGCGAGGTGGCCGCGCACATCGTCGCGACCGGCGGCGGGGCCCACCTGGGCGATGAGGTGGTAAAGAGCGAGCGCCCGGCCTTCGTCCCCGCGCACCGAGAGCTCGTGAACGCCCGATTCGAGCGCCGACACGGACGCGGCCCCGAACACCCGCTGGATTGGCTCGCCGACCCGCACGAGATAGATTGCTCCGCTCAGCGCCGCCAGACCGCGGTCGGGTGTACGCGTTCGGAATCGCGCCTCGGCACGCGCCATCTGCCGATCTTCGACGGCCCCCAGACGCACGGCGCGCTCGGCGCTCCCCGGATCGCTGACGAGAAGGTCGTGGACCGCGGCGGCGAATGCGTCGTCGCCGACTTGCGACGCCGGCGGCGAGACCCGCTCGCCGTGCATCGTCGGAGCGCGCGCCGCGACCTGGTTCGCGCATCCCGCCAGCAGCGACGAACCGGGGACCATCAAGGCTAGCGCGACGATCGATCGACCCAGGAGTGAGTCGGAGTGGGCGTTCGGGTGCGGCAGCATCTGGCGGTTTCCAGTCTACACGCGGCGGGGGTCCGAGCGAGTTCTCCCGGCAGCCGTCCTAAAAGGAGCCTGCGACGCCCAGGCGAATGCCGAGGAGGGAATTCGAATAGGCGAGGCCGCTCACTGGAATGATTGCGCCCGCGTAGGGCATGACGGTGCCGAACCGAAGCGCGATTCGCGGCTCGACTGCGGCGGTCGTGCCCCGGTCTCCGCTCTCGGCCGCGAAGCGAACATTGGCCCAGGCTCGTAGGACGAGCTCGACGACGCGGGTCGCTCGATAGCCCACGCGAAGTGCGGGGACGATCTCGCCGATATAAGGAGCGGCGAGCGAGCTCGATGTGGAAAGGAGGTTCTCCACTTTGAGCGATGGCTCAATGCTCAGATGCGGTCCTTGGAAAGAGACCGCGACTTTCGGCACGAGCCCGAGCCGCTTGGGCTCGAAAAGCGCGCTGTCCTCGTCGCCACGCGCCATCGACGCGGCTCGACTCAGCGAGAACCGGTCGTACGCGTTGACATCGACGGCAGACGCGTCGCGCGCGACGAGGTCGGGGGGGATCTCGTCGCCGAGCGCCGTGGGAAGCGCGACGCCGAGGATGCCGACGAGTTTCAGCGTGGAGGCGCCGGCAAGTGCGACGCGGCCCCCATACTCGGCTTCGAGCTCGATATTGCCGAACGAGTTCGTGGATCGAGCCGCAGCCCCCTCGGGCGAAGCCCCTTGAGGATTGAACGTGGCAAAACTGAGCGGCAGCCGGGCGCCGATCTCGATGTGTTTGGCCACCTCGACCAAACCGCTGAAGATGAACGACTGCACGTCCGAGGGTGTGGCTCCGGCGTAGCTGTAGGTGACCGCCTGGGTGCCGGTTGTGGGCAGGTTTTGAACAGCAAACGGAGCCTTGCCCCACCCGAGGACGAGGTCCGCGGAGAGGGTGACACGCTCTTCGCCTTCCGCGGCGGCGGGTTCCTCGCTGGCCGCTTCGGCTTGGACCGTGCCGAGGCTCCGGTCGGTCGAGTTCCGCTCGACCTCGTCGCCGCCGTGGGCGAGCGCGGCGCGGCTACCCAAGGTGATCGCGGTGGTCGCGGCAAGACCCGTTAGCCCACGGACGAACGCCATCGTGTTCACGTCACTCCTCCTGGCTCTTCTCCGTCCTACACCGTCTTGAGATGCCCCGCGACGGTCTCGCCCCTCTTCCCCTCATTGCGCGTATCATCGGTTCATTGCGCGTATCATCGGTCGACCGAATGAAGCTGAGCGAATCGATCCGCTTCTACGCCGCGACGGACGTGGGCAAGGTGCGCGACCACAACGAGGACAACTTCCTCGTCGACAAGAAGCTCGGACTCTTCATCGTGGCCGACGGTATGGGCGGCCACGCGGCAGGAGAAGTGGCCAGCGCGATCGCCGTGCGCGCCGTGCACGAAGAGATCAAGCGGGAGACGGATCTCCTCGCCGATTACGTCTCCGGAGCCACGGGCGGCAGCAAGGTCACGCCGAAAGACATCATGGCTCTCGTGGACAACGCGGTCCAGCGCGCGTGTTCGAAGGTTCACGAAGAGGCGCTCAACGACGTGTCCAAGCGTGGGATGGGGACGACGCTCAGCGTGCTCTTGGTGGTGGGCAACCAGGGATTCATCGCCCACGTCGGCGACAGCCGCATCTATCTCTCTCGCGCCGGTCGCATCCAACAGGTGACCGAAGATCACACCGTTTACAACGAACTTATCAAGCGCGGGAAGCTCTCGCGCGACCAGATCGA
>JBAULD010000891.1:0-8514 GCA_049578005.1 Polyangiaceae bacterium | reverse complement strand
GGGGCGAGCTCGCGAGCGCGACGCCGGCAGCCCGCCGTCGCGGCGACCGTGACGGCGGTGACAAGGAAAAAGGCCCGGACGAACCCGGAGGACGGAGAGCGCGGCCGCGTCGTTCGCTTCTCTTCGGCCGCGCTTTCCGCTGAGGGGTTCACGGCGTCATCCTGCAGACTTCGGGGTCGATCCGCAGATCGTCGGGCCTTCGGTCCACGAACTCTCGAAACCAGAGCTCGAGCACGAGCAGGGTCCAGACCCGGTCGGGCGCGCTCCGGTCCCGTCCGACCGCCGCGACGAGCCTCTCCACTTCTTCCTGCCGGAAGATCCCGCGCTCGCGCGAAGTTCGGTCGAGCAGCACGTCGCGTGTCAGCGAGGACAGATCGCGCTTCATCCATCGCCGCAGCGGCAGCGCGAAGCCGCGCTTGCTCCGGCGCATGATCTCGGCCGGGACGAGGTCTCGCACGGCTCGCCGCAAGAGGTGCTTGCCGCGCACGCGCATGAGCATGCGCCGTGGAATGCGCGCTGCGAATTCGACGACGTCGGTGTCCAGGAATGGAGACCGAACTTCGAGCGAGTGCGCCATCGACGCGATATCGACCTTCGTGTTGATGTCGTCGACCAGATACGTTTGCCAATCGAGATCGATGAGACGCCCGAGGCGAGACCGGCCGCCGCTCTCGGCGAGCACGCGTGCAAAGCGTGCGGCCGTGGCCCCCCTCGAGTTCCACATGGAACCGATTTGAAGCGCCTTCTTCTCCTCGCTGGTGAACTGACACATGATGTACGGGTAGCGAACGGCCTCGCCGTCTCCGAGATGGTCGACGAACCCCGCGACGTGCGGGGCTGCGGCGCGCACGATCGCGCCGAGTCCGCGCCGGTAGAGGGGCCTCCAGGAAGCGGGCAGCGCGTCGTGGACGTGTGCGAGCTGCGCCGTCCTGTAGCGTTCGTATCCCGCGAACGTCTCGTCGCTTCCGTCGCCGGATAGGGCCACGGTCACGTTCTCGCGGGTCATTTGGGCGAGGCAGTACGTGGCGACGGCAGAGCTGTCGGCGAACGGCTCCCCATGATGCCGCACCAATTCTTGAACGATCTCGGCCACCGCCGGGCCGATGACCCGTTCGTGGTGAACGGTGCCGTATCGTTCGGCCACCTTGCGGGCCCACGGGAGCTCGCTGTCCGACGCGTCCGGAAACCCGATGGAGAACGTTTCCACAGGCCGGGTCGACTGCGTCGCCATGAGCGCGACGACGCTCGAGCTGTCGATTCCGCCCGACAGAAACGCCCCGACCGGCACGTCGGCGACGAGCCTGCGTCGCACGGCTTTCTCGAGGAGGTCGCGCAGTTCACGGGCCAGGTCTTCTTCGCTGCCGTTGCGGTCGGCCCCCTCGGGTTTGCGCCAGTAGCGCCGGACGACGAGATCGGCGCCTGGCTCGAGGATCGCCAGATGGGCCGCGGGCAGTTTGTAAATGTCGCGGTACGCCGTCAGCGGGCTCGGGACGTATTGGAGCGTGAGGTACTCGTCGAGGGCGGCGTAGTTGGGCTCTACAGGTAGGTCGCGAAAGCCGCGGACGAGCGCGTGGAGCTCGGACGCGAACGCGATGCCGCCTCCCGGCGTGCGCCGGTAAAAGAGAGGTTTTTTCCCGGCACGATCTCGCGCCAAGACGAGGCGCTGGGCGCGCGAATCCCAAAGCGCGAACGCGAACATGCCCGAGAGTTTGGCGATTCCCTCCGCTCCGTACTCTTCGTACAGATGAACGACGACTTCGCTGTCGCTGTTCGAGCGGAAGGTGTGGCCTTTTGCGACGAGGTCCGCTCTCAACACGGCGAAATTGTAGATTTCGCCGTTGACGGACACGCCGATCGTTCGGTCCTCGTTGAGAAGGGGTTGATGGGCCTCGGGGCTCAAATCGATGATAGAGAGCCGCCGGTGTCCGAGCGCTCCGCGCCCGCTCGCCCAAAGGCCTTCGGCGTCCGGTCCGCGGTGTCGCTGCGCGGCGTTCATGCGCCGCACCGAACGCTCGTCGGGCCGGCCTTCGCTCGAAACGTGTCCGCTGATGCCGCACACTCGCTTTACATGACACATCCGCGGGTTGGAAACACCTCGCCCTTCGGGATGTGGTAGTGGCAACCGCCGCGCCGTGATCCATCCATGAAGCGGGTACGCGTCATGCACGTCGTCGCGGGCGGCGACATCGGAGGGGCCGAGCGGCTCCTCGCCGACCTCGCGACCCGACCCGAGCGAACCGGCGCCGATCACCAAGTCGCCCTCTTTACGCCGAATCGGGCGCTCGTCGCGTACTTCGAGCGCGCCGGGATTGAGGTCCACGACCGTGGCCGTGTCCGCGAGAACCCCCTCGCGTATCTCTACCGAACGCTCGGGCCTCTCGACGTCGCCTGGCTCGCGGGTCGGATAGCGGAACAGCGAATCGATGTCGTGCACACGCACACGTTCGGCTCGCACGTCTTGGGGACGCGTGCCGCGCGCCGCTGCCGCCGGCCGCAGCTTCGCACCGAGCACCACGTCATGCATTACTTCGACCCGAGCTGCGCGCCATTTACGCGCTGGGCGGCCGCGCGCACCGACGCGTTCGTCGCCGTCAGCGAATACGTTCGGTCGGTCCTCGCGTCGACCGCGCCCGCCGTGGCAGCTCGAACGGCAGTCGTGCGAAATGGGATCGACACCAATTATTGGAGACCCCAGGACGACACGTCGGCGGGCCCCGGCCAAGCGCTCCGCGGCGGCCGCTTTCGCGCGGGAGTCGTGTGTCGGCTGGTGGCCTGGAAGCGCGTCCACCTGGCGATCGAGGCTGCGGCGCTGGCGAACACCGAACTTCTGGTGATCGGCGAAGGAGATCTGCGCGCGCGGCTCGAAGCCTTGGCGAAGGAGCGCGGTGCGCCAGCGCGGTTTCTCGGTCATCAGTCCGATCCGCGCCCTTTCATCGCCGCGTGCGACGCGATCCTCAGCACCGCGGACAAAGAGCCGCTCGGGCTCGCCGTCCTCGAATCGCTCGGCATGGGAAAGCCGGTCATCGCGCTCGACGGCGGGGGTATCCCGGAGATCGTCCAGCACGAGCGGACGGGTCTCATCGTGACCGAACCCACGGGGACGGCCCTGGCGGCGGCCATCCGTCGCGTACAGAGCGATCGGTTCCGCTTGCGCGAGATGGGCGAGAGCGGCCGGCGGTTCGCGGTCGAAGAGGGCTCGATCGAGCGCACCTGCGACGGATACGCGGCGGCGTATCAGGCGGTGTCGCGCGCATGACCCCGGAACGGGCGCGGCCAGCGGCCGCAGGTCCGCCCTCGCTGGCCCGGACCGCGCTCGCCCTCCTGCCGCTTCAAGCGGCGTTTCGCGGCGGGGAAGCGCTGTTGCCGCTCTTGCTCGCAGCCTGGTTCGGCCGCAGTTCCGGTACGGATCTCTACTACCTATTGGCGGCTTATTTCGTATTCGTCGGGGCAGTAGTCACCGGCGTGTTCCAAGACTCCGGAGCGGTCGCGGTGCTGATCGAAGTGGAAGCCGCCGGCCCCGGCGCCTTTCGCGACGTCGCCGGTTCTCTCATGGGGTTTACTCTCGCGGCAAGCGTGGTCCTCGCGCTCGTCATGGGCTCGGGGGCGGCTGCGGTCGCATGGTTCGTCTGTCCCGAGCGCATGCTCGCGATCGAGCTCGTCGCGCTGATGTCGATGGGGATGGTCGCCGTGTCGGTTCGGGCATTTTACGTGGGCGTCCTGAACGCGCTTGGAGCTTTTTCCGCACATCCGCTGGCGAGCGGATTCGGCATGGCGCTGACCTGGGCGCTCCTTTACTCGACTCGCGGAGCCTTCGGGGTGTGCAGCATCCCATTGTCGATGGGGATGGGCGAGAGCCTGGCCATCGCGCTACTCGCCGCTCTGGCGCAGCGCCGCCTGGGGCTCCGAATCGTCCCGAACCTGAAGCGCGGCGAGCCGATCCGCCGAATTTTCGCGCTGACGCGGCTCGAAGTCGCCGGTTCGCTCATCACGCGAGTCAATCCGCTCATCGATCAGCTGATGGCCGGAATCGCGGGAGTCGTGGGCGGCGGGACGCTGGTTCAATACGCGGGAGAAGTCGCGTCTCTGCCGACTTCGGTTTTGCAAGCGACCCTCTTCCCCGTGCTGCTGCGGCGGCTCGCGCTGGAAGCGCGTCACGTCGAGCAGTTTCGCGCGACGACCCGTCGCACGGTGTTTGCCGTTGTCGTGTCGCTGGCGTTGCTCTCGGGGGTCCTCGTCGCGTTCCGGACGCCGCTCTGCCGCCTTCTCTTCTTGCGGGGCGCGATGGACCTCGCCGGTGTCGCCCGGATCGCAAGCATTCTTCCGTGGGCGCTCGCCGGAGCCGCTCCGTTCGGGGCACTCCTGGTCCTCGCGCGTGCTCACGTGGCCCGTCAAAACAGCCGAATCATGCCGAGCATGGGGATCCTCAACGCCACCCTCAACGTCGTGTTCAACGCGCTCCTCGTCGGGCCCCTCGGCCTCTCGGGAATCGCGCTCTCGACGTCGCTCACCTACGTTGTGATCGCCGTCGTCTTCTGGGCCCGGCTTCCGAGAGAATCCGCGTGATCGCGATTCGAGCTCGAACGTCGGAAAAAGCACGGCCGCATCTCGCCATCGCGAGTTTGGTGGCTCGGCTTTGCTGCGCCTTCGCAAATGCACACACGCGCTCCGAGAGCGCTCCATGACGCATTCATGACGTTGGATCGCTGGCGGGACTGGGCGCGAACCACCATGATGCTCTACACGCTGCGAGGTTGATCTCGCAGTTTCGACGGCTCCGGTCCGTGCGGGGCGCGTAGCCCCGCTGCAGTGCGTTCGGCGGTGGGGCACCGGTGTATCCCGTTGCGATCGCGGTTTTCCATGTTCGTTCTTCCCACCAAGGTCGAGCGTGTTCTATCGCTCGCCCTGCTCTCGCTCGTCCACCTGTCGTGCCTTTTGGTATTCGCCGCGCCCTTCCGCTGGAGCCTCGTTGCGCTCGCGGTCGGGGGATATGTCCTGCGTATGTGGGCGATCACCGCCGGGTATCACCGGTACTTCTCTCATCGGACGTTCAAGACAAGCCGTGTCTTCCAGTTCGTCATGGCGTGGCTCGGAACCTCATCGATGCAAAATGGCCCGCTCTGGTGGGCGAGTTGGCATCGGCGCCACCACAAGTATTCCGATGCGCCGCTCGACCCGCACTCTCCCGTGCAGCGCGGCTTCTGGTATTCGCACTTCGGTTGGGCTCTCGACGGAGACCATGGCGCTCCCGATCTCTCCAATGTTCGGGACCTCGTGCGTTATCCGGAGCTCGTGTTCCTCGACAAACACAAGTGGATTCCCATCGCGGTCTACATCGGTGGCTGCTTTGCCGTCGCGGGATGGGCAGGCATCGTTTGGGGATTCTCAGTCAGTACCGTGCTGCTTTATCACGGTACGTTGTTCATCAATTCGCTCGGTCACGTCTGGGGGTCTCGCCGCTACGAAACGGGCGATCAATCGAGGAACAATCCCTGGCTCGCGGTCGTCACGCTCGGCGAGGGATGGCACAATAACCACCACCACTACATGAACAGCACACGGCAGGGATTCTTCTGGTGGGAGGTGGACGCAAGCTACTACGTGCTGAAGGCTCTCTCCTGGGTGGGCATCGTATGGGACTTGCGCGAGCCGCCGGAGAAGGTGCTCCTCGGCCCCCTCGTCGAAGCTCCCCCCCCGGCGGACATTCCCGTTCCGTTGGCCGAAGTCCGCGCTTCGCTCGCCGGAAGCGGCGGCGCCGGCCGGGCCTAGGTCGAGCGCCCGGGCCAGCTCCGCGATACGGGGTACGGGGAACGAGGGAGGCGAGAGATAGAGATTTTGCTGCGGTCGCCGGAACCTCGGCGGCCCTGGCGACATCCTACACGTGTGCGTTACCTGCTCCCCATCCTGGGTCTCCTCGCGCTGATCGCTGTACTGGTCGGCGTGAAATTCGCCGAGATTTCGACACTTATCGGCTTCGGAAAAGCGATGCAGAAGGCCGGTCCTCCGCCGGAAGTGGTGGGAACAGCCGTCTCCCAGGAAAAATCGTGGGAGGCGGACCTCTCGGCCGTCGGAAGTATCGCTCCGGTCCGCGGCGTCGCGGTGAGCAACGACGCTCCCGGCATCGTCTCGCGCATCCTCTTCGAGTCCGGCGCGAGCGTGAAGGAGGGCCAGACCCTCGTCGAGCTCGACACGAGCGTCGAGCGGGCGCAGCTCGCCTCGGCCCGCGCGCGATTGGATCTGGCCGCCGTCACGGCGGGACGCACCCGGACGCTCGTGAGCCACGACGCGATTCCGAAGTCCCAGCAGGACAACGACGAAGCACAGTTGAAAACGGCGACGACGGACCTCGGTGCGCTCCAGGCCCAGATCGATCGCAAGATCGTCCGTGCACCGTTCGCCGGCCGGCTCGGGATTCGCGCTGTGAACGTCGGGCAGTATCTGACCTCGGGGACCACGGTGACGGTCCTCGAGGCCATCGACTCCGTGTACGTCGACTTCGAACTGCCGCAGCAGCGACTCGCGGACCTCAAAGTGGGCATGCCGGTGCGCGTCACGGTCGAGGGGGCCGACAGCTCGGCGCTCGACGGCGCAATCGCCGCGGTCGATCCGGAGATCGACTCGACGACCCGCACGATCAAGCTCCGGGCGACGGTGCCGAACAAGCAAGAGCGGCTTCGCCCCGGCATGTTCGTGAACGTGGCGGTCGTTCTCCCAAAGCGCGACGACCGGGTCGTCGTGCCCTCCACGTCGCTCGTTCACGCGTCGTACGGCGACTCGGTGTTCGTCGTCGAGGACAAGAAGGACGAAGGCGGGGGCGTCGCCAAAGGCAAAGACGGCAAGCCGGCGAAGCTGGCACGGCAACAGTTCGTGCGCGTGGGCGAGGCGCGAGGCGACTACGTGGCCATTCTCGATGGCGTAAAGCCGGGCCAAGAAGTGGTGAGCGCAGGCGCGTTCAAGCTCCGCAACGGTTCGGGGATCGTCGTCAACAACGACGTGAAGGCGGCACCCGAGTTCAACCCGCATCCGGCCAACCAGTAGGGCGCCATGAAGTTCACGGACATCTTCATCCGCCGCCCGGTGCTGGCGATCGTCGTCAGCCTCGTGATCATCATCGGCGGGCTACAGGCGATTCGCTCCCTGAACGTCCGCCAATATCCAAAGCTGGAAAGCGCCACCATCACGGTTCGCACCGCGTACGTGGGCGCCAGCTCGGACCTGGTCCGCGGGTTCATCACGACGCCTCTCGAGCGCGCCATCGCAGCGGCCGACGGCATCGATTTCATCGAGTCGCAGAGCGTCCAAGGTCTGTCGACGATCAACGCGCGGCTCAAGCTCAACTTCAGCGCCGCGAACGCCCTGGCGGACATCAGCGCCCGCGTCAATCAGGTGCGCGCGGATCTGCCGCCGGAAGCGGAAATCCCGGCGATCAACATGGAGCCGTCGGACGCGCAAATCGCGGCGATGTATCTGAGCTTCGGGTCGAAGCTGCTCGAAGACAACCAAGTCACCGACTACTTGATTCGCGTCGTCCAACCCCGGCTCTCGGCGATCGAAGGCGTCCAGCGCGCGGACATTCTCGGCGGACGCACGTTCGCCATCCGCGCGTGGCTCAAGCCCGCGCGGATGGCAGCGCTCAACGTGAGCCCCGCACAGGTTCGCCAGGCGCTCGCGGCGAACAACTATCTCGCGGCCGTCGGTGAGACCAAGGGCGCGCTCGTCCAAATCAATCTCACGGTCACCACGGACCTCAAATCCCTCGACGAATTCAAGAAGCTCGTCATCCGATCCCAAAACGGTGCGCTCGTGCGGCTGGAGGACGTGGCCGATGTCGTCCTCGGCGCCGACACGTACGACCAGGACGTTCGCCTGTCGGGCGACAAAGCCGTGTTCATGGGCGTTTGGGTACTGCCCAACGCCAACTCACTCGACGTCATCGGCCGAGTGCGCAAGGAAGTCGACATCATCCGGCGGGAGCTGCCGACGGGCATGCAAGCGGCCGTCGCGTTCGACTCGACCAAATACATCAACAACGCCATCCACGAGGTGACCAAGACCCTGACCGAGACGGTGTTCATCGTCGTCATCGTGATCTTTCTCTTTCTCGGTTCGCTTCGAACCGTGCTCGCCCCGCTGGTCGCAATTCCGGTTTCCCTCGTCGGTGCCGTGTTCTTGATGCAGATTTTCGGGTTCACGCTGAACCTGCTCACGCTGCTGGCGATCGTGCTCGCGGTCGGCCTCGTCGTCGACGACGCCATCGTGGTCGTCGAAAACGTCGAGCGCCACATCCAGGAGGGCAAGACGCCGCTCCAGGCGTCGCTCATCGGTGCGCGCGAATTGGTCGGCCCCATCATCGCGATGACGATCACGCTCGCCGCGGTTTATACGCCGATCGGGTTCCAGGGGGGGCTGACCGGAGCGCTCTTTCGCGAGTTCGCGTTCACCCTGGCGGGTGCCGTTCTCATATCCGGTATCGTCGCGCTCACGCTCTCTCCGATGATGGCGTCCAAGCTCCTCAAG
>JBAULD010000890.1:0-6788 GCA_049578005.1 Polyangiaceae bacterium | reverse complement strand
CCGGTGGAGGGTGCGACTCTCCGTCGAGACGGAGAGCGAGGAAGCTCCGCTCCGCCGCCCTTTCTCGTCACATCCGCGCTCGAGCCATCGCGGCTGATTCATGCCGTCCCGGTGGCTCTGGAAGCACTCGCTCGCGGACAGCAACTCGCGCGTCTCGAAGCGGTCCAGTGGTGGCGGCAGCCCGTGCAGCGCCGCGATCTATTTGCCGCGTGGATCGACGGGGCGCTCGCATGGCTCGAGCTCTCCGCACATCGAGGGGCATGTCCGCTCCTTCGAGGGTGGATCGATTGAGGCAATTTGCCACGGCATGCTGGGTTCGACAGGGCTCTCTCCTACGGCATAGTGATGACTGCATGCGTTCGTCTGGTTTCGGGAAACGGGCGTCCGGCCGGTCGCTTCTCGTCGTGGAAGACGACGCCGACATCCGTGAAACGCTCGACGGCCTGCTCTCCATGGAGGGCTTTCACGTGATCGGTTGTAGCAACGGTCGCGAGGCCCTCGACTGGCTCCACGCTTCACCGAAGCCCGACGTGATCTTGCTCGACCTGATGATGCCGGTGATGGACGGCTGGCAATTCCGCGTCCTTCAAAAGCAGGATCCGGAGCTCTCGGCCATTCCTGTCGTCGCGCTGAGCGCCGATGCGACGGCGAAGGCCGCGGCGATCGACGCCGATGCGTACCTGAAAAAGCCGGTGGAGTACGAGACTCTCATCGAGACGATCGACCACTTGCTCGTGGCCAGCGAGCATCGTGAGCTGCAAGCACGGCTCGCGCAGACGGATCGATTGACGTCTTTGGGAACGCTCACCGCCGGAGTCGCGCACGAGATCAACAACCCGCTCGCCTACTTGCTCCTCAACTTGAGCTACGTCACCGGCGAGCTGCCCAAACTCCTGGCAACGTCACCCGAAGCGATGGGCGATCGAGCGCGAGAAGTGTGCTTGGCGCTCGATCACGCGCGAAACGGGGCGGAGCGAATTCGGGACGTCGTTCGCAGTCTCAAGACGTTCTCCCGACCGGAGAACGAGACGCTTGCTCCGATCGACGTGGCGCAAGTGCTCGACGCCACGCTCGCCATGGTCGCCAACGAAATTCGCCATCGAGCTCACGTGATCAAGGACTACTCCCAGACTCCGAAGGTCGTCGCGAACGAGGCACGGCTCGGGCAAGTGTTCTTGAATCTGCTTCTCAATGCGGTGCAGGCGCTTCCGGAGAGGCCGATCGAATCGAACGAAATCCGAGTGCTCCTGCGCGCGCCCGAGTCCGAACGAGTCATCGTCGAAATACGCGACAACGGCGTCGGCATCCCGCCGCAGGTCCGCGGGCGCATCTTCGAGCCCTTCTTCACGACCAAGCCCGTGGGGATAGGCACGGGCCTCGGTCTCGCGATTTGCCACGGGATCGTCACGTCGCTCGGCGGAACGATCTCGGTCGAGAGCGAGTTGGGAAAGGGGAGCGTCTTTCGCGTCGAGCTGCCGAGCGCCGGGCGCACCATCGGAGCGTGCGCCGCCGCCCGTGCGAGCGAAGCGGGGCCCATGTTCGCCGCCTCGCACGCACAAGGACGGATCTTGATCGTCGATGACGAGCCCATGGTCAGCCTGTCGCTTCGTCAGTTGCTCGCGAAGGAAGGGCGCATCGTCGCCGTGACGAGCGCCCGCGAGGCGCTCGATCACGTCGAGTCGGGTGTTCGGTTCGACATCATTTTCTGCGATCTGCTCATGCCGCAAATGGATGGACCGGGGCTCTACGAAGAGCTCCAGAGAATCGCTCCGGATCAGGCAGAGCGAATGGTGTTCATCACTGGCGGCGCGTTCACCGCACGTGCTCGCGAGTTCCTCGAGCGTGTGCCGAACGTCCGCTTGAGCAAGCCGTTCGACGTCGAGGCGCTCTTCGCGCTCGTCCGCGCACGAATGGCGTGAAGGCCGAGCCCCGCGCGCATGTTCGTCGAGCTCTTTGCGCGGACCCATTTTTCCTTCCTCCGGGGAGGTTCGTCGCCGCGGTCGATCATCGAGCGCGCGACGAAGCTCGGCTACGACGCGGTGGGTATCGCCGACTGCGACGGGCTCTACGGAATGGTGCGAGCGCTCGAGGCGGCGGAAGAACTCGGCGTACGGCTCGTCGTAGGCTGCGAGCTGGCGATCGACGACGCGCCGATCTCCGCGCTCTGGCTCCACGTCGCGACGGCCGAGGGCTATGCGAACCTCTGCCGCATCCTCACCGAGAGCCACGCGCGTCATCCGAAGGGAAAGGCGCGCAGCGTCGAAGACGGAGTCCCGCGCAACCAGTTCGCGGGGGTGTTGCTCGAGGGGGTATGCGCGAACGCTCGCGGGCTCTGGTGCACCGCGCCGCCGGAAGGCGAGGGAGCGATCGCGCTCTTGAAGGACGCGTTCGGCGAGCGACTCTCAATCGCCGCGTGGCAGCACCTCGACGGGGACGACGGTGCGCGACTGGCGCGCGCAGAAGCGATCGCGCGAACGTTCGGCGTCGCGGGATGCGCGACCAACCGTGTTTTCTTCTCGGTGCCGGAGCACAAGCCGATATTCGACGTCCTGAGATGCATCCGCGAAAATGGAACGTTGGACGACGCCGGGCGAGCACTTTTGCCCAACGCCGAGCCTCATTTGAAGTCGCCCGAGGAGATGCAGCGCCTCCTCGGCAAGCATCCGGCGTGGCTGGAGCGACCGCGGGAGATCGCCGGCGCGTGCCGCTTTTCGCTTCGCGAGCTCGAGTATCGCTTTCCGAGCGAAGTCGACGCACCGACTCGCGAAGACGAAACCCCCGACCAAGCGCTCCGTCGTCTGACCTACGAGGGGGCGCGCGGTCGCTGGCCCAAAGGGGTGCCCGAGCGAGTCGCGGCGCAGATCGAGAAGGAGTTGGCGCTCGTCGCCCAGCTTCGAGTGGCGCCCTATTTTCTGAGCGTTCAGTCGATCGTCGCGCTCGCTCGCGCGAAGGACATTCTCTGCCAGGGCCGGGGCAGCGCCGCCAACAGCGCCGTCTGTTATTGCTTGGGCGTCACCGCCGTCGATCCGTCTCGAAGCAATCTCCTGTTCGAACGCTTTCTTTCCAGCGAACGTCGCGAGCCGCCGGACATCGACGTCGATTTCGAGCACGAGAGGCGCGAAGAGGTCATTCAAGCGATCTACGACAAGTACGGACGTGACCGCGCGGCGATGGTCAGCGAAGTCATTTCGTACCGAGGCAAGAGCGCGCTGCGCGAAGTGGGCAAAGCCTTCGGACTATCGCTCGAACAGGTAGACCGGCTCGGATCGCTCGTATCGTGGTGGGACGAGCTCGGAGGCGTTCCGCGCCAGCGGGTCGCTGCGTGCGGCTTCGATCCCGACGACGCGCGCGTGCGCCAGGTGCTTGCCATGGCGCAGGCGATCCAGGGCTATCCGCGTCATCTGTCGATTCACGTGGGAGGCTTCGTCCTCAGCGCCGAGCCGCTCGTTCACGTCGCGCCCGTCGAGCCGGCGACCATGCCTGGCCGGACGATCATTCCCTGGGACAAGGACGATCTCGATACCCTCGGATTTTTCAAAGTCGACGTGCTCGGCCTGGGGATGCTGACGGCGATTCGAAAGGCGCTCGCGTTCGTGGCATCCGACGAGCGCGTGCGAGCGCCGACGGCGATCGATCGGCTGGCGCGGATCCCGGCGGAGGACTCGCGCGTCTACGACGCGCTCTGCGCGGCCGATACGGTGGGCGTTTTTCAGATCGAGAGCCGCGCGCAGATGGCCATGTTGCCGCGCCTGAGACCGCGTACGTTCTACGATCTCGTCGTGGAGGTCGCGATCGTGCGCCCCGGGCCGATCCAGGGCGGCATGGTCCATCCTTACTTGCGACGCCGCACCGGCGAGGAAAAAGTGAGCTTGCCCCACCCCAAGCTCGCCCCGATCCTCGAACGCACCCTGGGCGTTCCGCTCTTTCAAGAGCAGGTGATGCAGCTCGCCATCGTGGGTGCCGGGTACACGGGCGGCGAGGCCGATCAGCTCCGGCGCGACATGGCGGCGTGGCGCAGGAACGGCAAGCTGCAGCGACATCGCGAACGGCTGCTCCAGGGGTTTTCGGAGAATGGGATCGCGCGCGAGTTCGGCGAGCGCCTGTACCAGTCGATCGAGGGCTTCGGGGAGTACGGATTTCCCGAGAGCCACGCGGCGAGCTTTGCGCTCCTCGTCTATGCGAGCGCGTGGCTGAAGGTGCATCACCCCGCGGCGTTCGCGGCGGCGCTCGTGAACAGCCAGCCGATGGGATTTTATTCGCCTGGGTCGATCGTCAAAGATGCCGAGCGTCACGGGGTCGAGGTCCTCCCGGCGCGGGTCGACGCGAGCGACTGGGACTGCACGCTCGAAGCCGGACAGCAGGCTCCGGGCTTGGAGCTTCGAGACGAACAGGTCTGGGCGGGGACCTTCAGCCCGGAGTCCGGGGCCCTTCGCCTGGGGTTACGGCTCGTGAGCGGTCTCGGGGAAGCGGCGGGACGGCGCATCGAAGAGGCACGCCGCCAGCAAGCGTTCTCCAGCGTGGAAGACCTCGTCGCGCGCGCGAGTCTCGACAAGCGCGACCTCGACGTGCTCGCCCGGGCGGGCGCACTCGCCGGCTTCGGTCTGGCTCGACGAGAGGCCATGTGGAAGGTTCACGCGCCCTTGCCGCGCAGCGAAAGCTTGTTTGCAGGGGTCGAGCCGAACGACGAGAAGCCCGAGCTGCCGGAGCTGACGCGCGCCGAACAGCTCGCGCTCGACTATCGCGCGACGGGAGTGGCGGTCGGCGATCACGCCATGCTCGTCGTGCGGCCGAAGCTCCCTCGGAGCTACAAGAGCTCGCGCGATCTCGCGTCGGTTCCCCACGGCGCTCGCGTGAGCACGGCGGGCGTCGTGATTTGTCGCCAGCGACCGGGGACCGCGAGCGGGGTGGTCTTCGTGACGCTCGAAGACGAGGCCGGATTCGTCAATCTCATCTTGTGGGCGAAGACGTTCGAACGCTGGCGGCACGTCGCCACGACGAGCTCGATGCTCGTTGCGCACGGCAAGGTCGAACGCCAGGGCGAAGTCGTCTACGTGATTCCCGACCGGCTCGAGCGGCTGGCTCTCTACGACGTGCCGGCGATGAGCCGAGATTTTCACTGAGTGGAGATTCCTGTCGGCATACCGGCGCTCGCTCGCCGGGTTCCGAGTCTTCCTCTTCGACGTGCGAGCCTTCGTCCCCGGGGAACGGGCCTTCTTTCTTCGGTCCCGAGCTTCGCATGGCTGCGAGCGGCGCTCGCTCTTCGGGGACCGAAGCCGAGTGCGCGATCTCCGAGCTTGGCGACTCGACGACCGAGCGTTCCTCTTCGAGGACCTCACCCCGGCCGGGCGCGAACGAGCTTCGCGCGCCGCCCACCGGCGCTCGGCACGCGGCGAGTGAGCTTCACTCTTCAGCGAGTGAGCCCCACGCTTCGGCGAGTGAGATTCCGTATTCGGCGGCAGAGCTTCGCTCCTCGACGACTGAAGGTCATTCTTTGACGAGTGCGCCTGCGTCTTCGGCGCGCGAGCTTCCGTGCTCGGCGAGCGGCCTACACTCCTCGGCGCGTGAGCTTCCGTGTCGGGCGAGCGAGCTCCACTCCTCCGCGCGCGAGCTTCCGTGTTCGGCGAGCGAGCTTGCGTGTTCGGCGCGTGAGCTTCACTCCTCGACGCCTGAGGGGCATTCTCCGGCGGGCGAGCTCCGCTCCTCGGCGAATGAGCTCCGCTCCTCGGCGATCGAGCGTCGCGCTTCCGAGACCGCGTCTCACTCCTCGAGCCGGGAAGCTCGGTCCTCGAGCTCCAGCCGTCGGGCGTCGCCGCGCGAAGCTCGGTGCCAGCCGAGCGACCCTTGTTTGGCGGCGAAGGAGCCTCTTCGGGCGACCTCCTCCGCTCGGTCTCCGAGGAGTTTACTTCGCTCGGACGTTCCCGGCGCTCGCCGCTCCGCGAGCGAGCCTCACCTTCCCGCGGCGCCGAGGAACTCCTGCGTCACGCGCGCGACGGCAGCCGCCTTTCCCGTCGTGACGTCGACGGTGACGATGCGCCCCTCGCAGGTGAGCCCGTACACGACGTTTCCGAGCGTGGCCAGACCCCAGACGCACCGGTACCCGAAGTCGCCGATGACCGTCGAGTCGCCCGTCGCGACATGCACTTCGACGAGCGTGTCGGTGGACGAGTTCCCCGTCGCCGACAACGAGACGAAGACCCGTGCGCCGAGGGCGGAGACGTCGTTGCTCTCTGCGTACCCAGCGGGTAACGACGCGACGGGCGTCGAGGAGCCGTCGAGCGCGCCGATGACGAACACCTGCGGCACGTCGGCCGTGGCCAAAAGCTGTCCGCTCGCGGTCCCCAGCCCGCTGTACGGGTGAAGCGGCAAGATCGACGCGATCGTCGTCGTCTGGGCGGTGGCGCGGTCCACGCTCGAGAGAACGTAGTTGTCGGTCGCGTAGAGCACGCCGTTCGGCCCGAGCGCGAGATCGTTGACGCTCGCCGCGGGTTGACCCAAGTCGACGAGATCGCCGGAGGGCACAGGCGCCTCGTAGAGATGCCCGTCCGACGCGATGGCGTAGACGAACGCGTCGCACCCGCGGGTCGCCGAGCATAGCTCCGTATCCGGGCAGACCGAGTCGTCCGGGGTGTTCGTGCAGCGCCGGGAGGCCTCGGAGCACGAGTCCTTGGTGCAAGCGACGCCGTCGTCGCAGCTGCGCGCCACGAGGACGCACCCGGTCGCCGGGTCGCACGTCGCCGAACTCACGCAGAACGCGCCGACCGTGCAGTCGGCGTCACTCGCGCACGGGC
>JBAULD010000889.1:0-3894 GCA_049578005.1 Polyangiaceae bacterium | reverse complement strand
CCAATCAACTGCGTCCTTCGACACGACAGACGTTGGAAAGTACGTTCGTTCGGTGGAGCGTCACCACGCACGTCCGGAAAGAGGAGCTCGAGGGAAAGCGAGTCGTCATCCTCGATGTCCGCGAGTTTGAGCGCCATCCAAACATCTGCGCGAAGCCGTGCCCGAAAACGCCACCGACCTTCCACGAGGGCCAGTTTCTGATCCGTACGGACAATGCGGAGAGTCGCGCTATCCGTACCGCCGAAGAGATGCAGGAGCTCCTGCGTCCTCGCCATTGTTGGCGAGCACCAGGAACCGCGCAAAACGGAGCAGCCCGACCGTAGGAGTGCGATCGGGCTGCCGGTTTCAGGGGCGGTTCAGGATGCGGAGGGTTTCTTTCTGTCGCGTCGGGAGACGTCGCGAGAGTCGGCATCTTGTTTTGACTCGCGCAGCCGGTAGCTCTCGCCATCGATCTTGACGATGTCGGCGTGATGGACGACGCGTTCGACGAGCGCCGTGGCGCAGGTGGCACTGGGAAAGACGGTATGCCAGTCGGCGAAAGCGAGATTGGTGGTCAATACGAGGCTTTTCTTTTCGTACCGTCGACTGACAACCTGGAAGATCAAGTCGGCGTTGCGGTTGTCGAAGGCGAGAAAGCCGAGCTCGTCGACCACGAGAAGGCCGACCTTGGCGTAGTAATGCAGTCGTCTTTCCAAAGCTCGCGTCGACTCCTGGCCGCCGAGGTCGAGCAGCATCTGTGCGGCAGACAAGAAGAGGACGGAGCGACCGGCGAGCACGGCCCGGTGAGCGATGTTTTTTGCGATCATCGTTTTTCCGAGGCCACCCGGGGCAACCAGGACGACGTTGCGCGCCGCCTCGAGAAAGTCGAGCGAGAGCAGAGAGTCGACCAAGGGCCTGTCGATAGCCGTGGGCCAGTTCCAGTCGAAGTCGGCCATGGGTTTGAATTTCTCCAGGCGTGCGAGACGGGTGCGTCGCTCCAACCCGCGACGAGCGCGGTCCTTTTCCTCGAGGTCGGCGGCGTACTCAAAGATTTCGTTGACCCCCCAACGCTTCTTGGTCGCCTGGGCGATCATGTCGTCGAGCGAAGAGCTAGTGGCGAGAAGGCCCAGAGCGCGAAGGCGTACCCGCAAGTCGCTCATTGGTCCCCTCCCGTCTTGTCGCCGGAGCGCGCGAGCGCGTCGTAGGCGCCGAGCGAGCGAGTCGGCACAACCATGTCGCGTACTCGCGGGTCGTCGGGCAGGACTGCAGGGACGGCGACGGGCACACCGCGCGCGCGGCGCCGCTGGTCGAGAATGTGGCCGACGGACTGCGCGGCGAAGGCGCCGCGCCGGTGGGCCTCGCCCAGAGCCCACTCCATTTCCGACGAGCCGTATTGGTCGAGAAGGCGCAAGAGACGATGGGTCGTGCCGCCGAGGTGTCCCCCATGCAGGGCGACGCCTTGCAGGAACGGCTCGGCGCT
Source organism: Polyangiaceae bacterium (assembly GCA_049578005.1). Lineage (GTDB taxonomy): Bacteria > Myxococcota_A > Polyangia > Polyangiales > Polyangiaceae > Palsa-1150. The sequence goes on along the minus strand of JBAULD010000889.1, from coordinate 2,435 downwards.
CGTGCAGGCGGCCATGAGCCGGTTTCGGCCGCGATGCTCGTGCGCGTGGCGCTTTTGGTCGGCCAAGCCTTCGAGGTGACGGGGGTCTTCGATCTGCCGACCGCGTTCCCAGGAGCGCTTATGCACCGCGACGTCATGGTCGCCGTCCAGCACGCGGATCACCAGGTCCGAAGCGACGAGCGTGAGCGGCGTCTCGGTCAGACCATGCGGGATGGAATAATCGTTTCGGTCGAAGCGGACGTAGGGTGTTTTTCCCGATCGAATGACGCAGACGGAGTCACAATCGAGGCGGTGGGCCGGCAGCGGCAAGAGGCGCGGGCGCTCCTCGGCGAGCGCGGTGGCGACCGTACGTTTTTCGGCGTCCCCTGGAACGATGCGAGCGTGAGCGACGCGCTCGGTCCAATCGGCGAGCTGTGCGTTGAGGTCGTCGAGCGAATGAAAGCGACGAGCGGCAAAAAACGAATCGCGCAAGTACCGAATGGCGCGCTCGACCCGACCTTTTTCATTTCCCCGCGCCGGTGCGACGGGTCTGGGAGCAAAGTGGTAATGGCCGGCCAACTCGAGAAGCCGTGGATGAAAACGAATGACATCACCGATGCGCTCGAGGACCGCGGTTTTCAAGTTGTCGTAGAGCAGGCCGCGCGGGACGCCTTCAAACGCCTCGAAGGCCGCCACATGGCAACGCAAGAAGCTCTCGAGCGTTTGGTCGAGCACGAAGCGCGCGAAGATCGCGCGGCACCAGGAAAGGACCATCACGAAGCACGACAGCGCGCGCCGCGTATTGCCCATGGAGATCGTCCCAAAGCTGGCCCAATCCACTTGCCCTTGCTCGCCTGGTAGCGTCGAGAGGCGAAAGAAGGCCTCGCGCGAGCCGACGGGGCGGACTTGACGCAGGAAGCGGCGAAGTGGCCAGATGGATCCCGAATACCCCCGCGGCTGGATCATCTGCAAAAGGCGAGTGGCCCGCAGCCGTGGATACTGATCGAGCGTCACGCGCACGAAGTCCTTGTACGGGTCGAGCAACCCGTACTGGGGGCGCAATGCGATGTTGACGAAACGCTCGGGCTCGACGGCCAGGGCGACGGTGTCGCGGTGCACCCCCAGCTCTGCAGCGATGGTGCCCATCTTCCAGTGCTCGGCGTAAAACAGCCGTCGGATGCGCGCGCGAAGCTCCGTCGAGATCATCGCGCCACCTCGAAAAGCACCTGTTGGCGCAGGTCAGCGAACGCGCCGACGCCGGGTAGGTCGCGGTGGCGACGGCCCCGACGGCAGGCGGGGACCCAATCGAGCGTGTACAGCGGGCCGCCGAAGTCGGTGAAGACTTCGCGATAAAAATTCGAGTCGCACGCCCCATCCCTCTCGTCCACACTCACGACAGCGCGGACCTTCGTTCCTTGCCACATTGCCAAGGCTTCGAGCAGCGTGGCCATCGCCCGCGGATGCCGGGGCGACGGCAGCAGCCGCGCTTTCAAGATCGTCTCGCTCGGACCCGCCATTGCGATCACGCGCGTGGCCTTCGGCTCCGGCGCAATTCCCATCCAGATGTCGCTCATCGGTCGTCTCCTCGACCACGGCGGATGTCCCCTCCATGGGGAGCGCCGCGGGCCCGGAGACGGTCTCGGAAAGGCCAACTTCTCGGCGACCAGTGTCCGTCACTATTTTTCTGCGCGATGACCGACGAAGCCGGACCATCCGTTTGGATGTTGCCCTCCGCCCCTTGGGGCTCCGCCAGTAGCGCTGCTTCGAGCGCCGTCGCGACGCGGCCCGTTGAGCGTCACGGCATCGACGGGTGCAATACATCTGGCCGTGATCGCAGAATCGGCAGACGTATCCCGGCCGCCGACAGCCATCGCGAACACACTGGAAAAGCCGTAGGTCGAGCACGCGTCGATCGCACCGCCCCGAAGTGGGCCAGCAGCGCAATCCCGTGCGACAACCTCTTCGTCGAACGCGAGCACGCGAACCGACACGAGGGCTCGGAGTTTGCTCCTCCGGGCCCTCATCCTTCTTGATGGGCCGCTGGCGATCGTCGTCAGCCCGCCCACCCAGGGCCAACTACCCGACCAGACCGGCCCGCACGAAAAACCCCGCTTCTCAGCGCCCGTCTACATCGCCATCGGCAAGACCAGCCAGCGCGCGCGCATACCCGAGGTAGTTCGCGGCGCCTTCTCTCTTGCGCGACATGAGGCGAATCATCGAGGGCGGTGCTCCGGCATTGGGCCGCCTTGACGCGTATTCCGCGACGCTAGAGCCCGAACTCCTTCGCGGCGCCGAACCAGTCTCCCTCTTCGCCAGGCGTCGTTTTCGCCAGGCCTTCCAGGATCTGCCGGGGCGCCCTGTGCGGGTACTTCTTCGCCACCGCGCAGGACGGACCGCGGACCACGTTGACGTCGACGAGGCCGCTGAGGGGGCGGCCGCACAACGACGGCAGGGCA
>JBAULD010000888.1:0-6799 GCA_049578005.1 Polyangiaceae bacterium | reverse complement strand
GCCCTACATCGTGATGGAGTTCCTGGATGGGACATCGCTCTCCGACGCGATCTTGGCGCGTGGAACGCTGCCGCCGAGCGAAGTCGCCGGGATCATCGCCCAAGCGGCGCGCGCCCTCTCGAAGGCGCACGCCGCAGGAATCGTCCACCGCGACCTCAAGCCGGACAACATCTTTCTCGCGCGCTCCGACGAACCCGTCGACGGGCTGCCCTACGTCGTCAAGCTCGTCGACTTCGGGATCGCCAAGATGTTCGAGGCCGAGCTGGCGCCAGGGGAGTCGACGCGCGCGCTGGGTGGACCGACGCGCGAGGGTACGGTCATCGGGACGCCCAACTTCATGGCGCCCGAGCAGCTCGCCCTCGGCGGCGCACCCGGACCACTCACCGACCTCTGGTCCCTGGGCGCGTGTACGTTCGCGGCGATGACCGGACGGCTGCCGTTCGAAGGGGACGTGCTAGGCGACATCGTGCTCAAAGTGTGCGCCGCGCCGATGCCAACGCCGTCGCACGTCAACCGGAACGTGCCGACAGGCTTCGACGCGTGGTTCGCGCGAGCATGCTCGCGCGATCCTTCAAAGCGATTCCAAACGCCCGAAGAGCTGGCGCTGGCGCTTGCGGGCGTATGCGGGCTCGAGCGCATCCGGATGGCGACGCTCGACGAAGATCAGGTTCAGTACGTCATGCGCTCCCAGAGCGGCGCGTCCGATATCGACAGCGTACCCGTGCCGCCGGCCATGTCGCCGCGCACGGCCCTCCTCGCAGGTCTCGTTCTGGGGATCGCGATGATGGTCGCCGTCTTGGGCTTCTTGGCCTGGCGCGAGCGCACTGCACCGCCCGCCGCGGGTCCTACCCCATCGATGTCCGCGGGACGCGCGACCCCATGAAGGCCCGGCAGGCGATCGCGACGGCAACGATTGCCGCGGGCACCGCTTTGGCGGCGCTCACGTCGGTCCACGCATCCGACCACCTCGACGGACCGCGCGCCGTGGCCAATCCCCAGGCGGACATCACGGACGTCTTCGCGTTCACGAGTCCGGAGACTCCCGGACACGTCGTTCTGGCCATGACCGTCACGCCGTTTGCTCCTCCGGCCGCCGAATTCTCGACGGTCGTCGACTACGTGTTTCGGGTGCGCCGCGTGGTGGCGACCCAGCCGCTCACCTTCGATACCGCTTCCCTCGACATCACGTGCGACTTCGCGGGCGGCGACGGGGCAACCCAAACGGTGACGTGCTCCGGCCCCCCTGGCATCGGGGCAACCGCGCCGGTCGGCGCGGTCCTGGGAGCGGAGCCGCAGAGCGCGCTCCGCGTGTTCGCGGGAAGGCGCGCGGACCCCGCGTTCTTCGACAGGCAAGGTGCCCTCGCGACGGGGCAGAGCGGGCGTCTCAGCTTCACGGGTCAAAATGCGTTTGCGGGAGCCGACGTCCTCGCGATCGTGGTCGAGCTCGACGCGGCGGCGCTCGGCGACGCAGGCGCCCCGCTCCCGATGCTGGGGATCGCGGCCGAGACCGTCCAGCGCGGGGCCGAATGAGACCCGCCGCTTTCATCGTCGCCGGTGCGATTCTGACGTTCACGAGCGCCGCGTGCCGGACTTCGACGAACGCAGGACCGGAGGACGCCAACGTGTATGTGCCGTCCGGCGGCGACGCCGGTCTCAACGCGGACGCCGAAGCCGGAGCCGACGGAGCTGGTCCCGCGATGGGACTGGTCGACCGAGCGGGGCGCCCGCTCGTCTCCATTCTGCTCGTCCCCGATTCCCTGAAAGACGACTACAACGCCACGTCCACGTTCGACGCACCGCTCCCACGCACGCTCGGGGACGGACTCACCGCGCGACTGCAGGCTCTCGATACGCTCGAGATCGGCGATGCCGGACCCGACCCAGTCGACTGGCCGATCGAGGGCGGAGCCCATCCGCTCCTCCCCGTGATCGCGACAGATGCGCTGCTGATCGACACCGCCCTTTCATGTGCTTCACCCGACGGCGGGTTCATCGCGAGTTACCTCGACATCGAGCGCGAAATCTTCCCCGATATTTTCGAGTCGAACGCCATCCACACGACCTGCGGCGGACGCACCCCGAGCGATGACGTCGTCGACACCACGCTCTCGCTCGTCGTGACGCGAAACCGCCACGGCGCACCGCGAATCATGCAGGGGGTCGCGGCTCCGTCCAAGCCGCCCACCCAAACGTTCCCCTATCTGGCCGAGCCCTACTCGAACTGACTCGTCACGCCGCAACCCGACGCCTGAGCTCGACCCGCATCTGGTCGAAACTGGGCGGGAGCTTGCCGCAAGCCCGGCACATCAAGAAAAGCGCATGATGGACCTCGGCGTCGTCTGGAGCGGCAAGGGAACCATCCAGCCGGTTTCTATCCCAAGCGAGCGCGTAGGCAGCGTTCAACTCGTCTCCGCCGGCGTGCTCGAGGTAGGCCCCGGCTTCGTCGAGCGAAATCGTTTCGAGGCTCTTGATGCTCGGCTTTCTTTTCATACACCCCGTTCCTTCGCCGCTCGGCGGCTGCACTTGCGCCGGGCTGTTCGTGGAGTGAATTGTCTTGGCCCCGATGGTGCGGCCCCGAACGAACGGATAGACGAGCGCGAGCGCGACCCCAGCGCTGAAGCCCGGCTCAGTTCGGTCGGCCGTCGTCGTGGCAGCTTGCCCCGCGCGCCGCGGATGCAGCGCGCCTGAGGCGAAAGCATTGGCGACGAGATGGGGCGTTCCGCGCGCGTGAGGTTCGTAAGCCGAGAGGCTCCGACGCCCTTCGCGCCGGCTACCTGCTATCGCTCGTCGGAGTACCGAATCCGGCATCTCTCTCGTCCAGGCGGCACAAGCCGCCAGACACTCTTCACTGTAACCTCGGCCCCTCGGACCAGCCACGTATTTCTTGGCGTCCCCCTCGTTTTCACCGAGCCGATGCCAGCCGGACACGTAGGAGACTGCGTGGCGAAAGAGGTCGCTACGCTTCACGTGACTCGCCCCGAACGCCTGAGTGGCCGATTGCGCCACGCGAGCCCCGGCCGAGCATTTCGCCTAGCGAGTTAGCGAGCAGAGGGACGGAAGCGGAGTACTCGCGCGGCCGTCGTAGCGTTCTCGTTGCCAATAATTAACAATCCGCGCGTACCGGACGTGGCAGGGTCCGCCGGGTCACGGCCAGAACAGATCGACCGCGGCTCGCTTGGCCACGGACGGCACACGCAGGGCCGCGGGGGTGGATACCGCGCGGGAGCTTCCGAAGCGCGTGCGGCCACGAGCGGTCCGAAGCGAAGCTTCCCGCGGGTTCATTCAGCGCCGACGCATTCCTGAACTCGATGTCTCGGACCGCGTGGCCGACGAGCGCGTCGGGAAGGCGCCGGCTCGCCTGCGCTCACGCTTTGCCATTCTTTCCACGTTGTTCTTTTCAATCACACGCCACCCAAGGAGAAACGCGCTCATGATCCGTCCTCGCATTTGGACAGCGTCCTTTTTGACAGTATTGGCTGCTTCCGCGTTCGCCGAACGCCTGGCGAACGCAGCAACGTGTCCCGCCTTCGGATACGACACCGATTGCGGCACGATCATCACGGTCACGGACAACGGACTTACCATTGCTTCGACCGGACAAGGCCCCTATGACGGCAACGACGATACGCTCGTCGGCGTCGTCAACAACAGCAGCAAACCAATCAACGCGCTCGGTCTGAAATCGCTCAATCCGATCTTCGCTTTCGACGGCGACGGCGTCGATCGGTACGGCGCCCCCGGCAACGTGGACGACACCTCTGGGTACGGTGGCCCCAACGCGTACTTCTCCAACATCAGCCCCGGATACACGGAAGGCGTCGTGAACTTCGTCACGGCGATCGCCTCCGGAAGCACGTCGTACTTCTCGCTGGAGAACGCGATAAGCAGCGCGACCTCCTGTCAGGACGTCGTCAACAATGCGGTCGCCACCCCGACGTTGAGCAACGGCAGCACGACGATCGCGTCCTCGTTCACACCCAATCTCAATCTCGACCTCGCGAGCGCCGCCCGAGCGTGCGGGTTCGGCTCTTTCGATTGGCAAGAGTACGTGACGGTCCTCCCGGCTCCCAGCCCGTTCGCCGCCGTGGGCGCGCCGCTCCAGAAACTGACCGCCCCTCCGCAGTTCATCGACCCGGTGAAAGGCGGATACACGAGCTGCGACGACAGCGGAAACTGCGTGGACCATCCAGACAACAGCTTTCCCTTTTACCTCGATCCGAATAGCGGACAGCTCGCCAGCCAGGAGAATCAAACGACCAACACGCTCACCTTCTCGAATTCTCCGGCGGACGGGTGCCTGCCCGGCGGCAAGGGCCTAGGATGCGGCGGCAACACGGCTCCTCCGGGCAGCGCCATGGGATTCGCGACTCACCTGGTCGGTGTCAACGCGGACGGAACCGCGACCGACCTGGGCATCGGGTTCAGCTGGACCAGCAACTTCAACGGCACGTCGGGGGCCGTCTCGACGACGAAGAGCCTTTCCCCGGTGGACCCGGGCAGTGGAACGGGCGGCATCACCGTCGGCAGCGTCCAGACGACGACCAGCTATCAATACCAAGGTTTGACCGTGACGACGGTCAACGGGATGTCGACCACCAACCAGCCGCCCGTCGCCATCTGCCAAAATGTGACGGTGTCGGCCGATGCAACGTGTCATGCAAGCGTGACCGCGGCGAACGTCAACAATGGCTCCTCGGACCCGGACGGCGACGCCATCACGTGCACGCTGAGCCAGACTTCCGCGTTTACGCTCGGCTCGACGCCGGTCACGCTGACGTGCACCGATACGGCGGGCCTCTCGAATTCCTGCAAAGCCACGGTCACCGTGGCCGACACGACACCGCCCACCTTGGTGCCGCCTCCCGACACGACGGTCGCCATCTGCACGGACAGCGCCGCAATTCAGGTGGGCCAGGCGACGGCCACGGACAATTGCGCATCGTCCTTGAGTCCGGCCGGACAGGTCGTCGCCTCGAACAACACGACGTGGACGACCCCCATCCCGCTAACCGGCGGACAGGCCGTCCTCGGAATCGGGACGCAGGTCGTACGCTGGACCGTGTCGGACGGAGCAAACCCCGCCGTGACTGCGGAAGAAACGGTCCTCGTCAACCCGGCCATCGCCACGACCAAGAGCTTCCTCGTCGACGATCGCGCCCAGGTTCAGAACAGCGCCGGCGGATTCGGAGCCGTCGTGAATTCCGGTACGGGCCTCACGAAGATCGGGAACGACGCCCGCAGTGGAGCCATCCTCAGCGTGGGTCCCGTCGACGTCCTGCACCGCGCGATTGCCGCCGGAAACGCGACGTCGGGCGGCACGGTCTCCAAGGAGGCCGACGGCACCGTCACCGGCACAATTTCATCGAACGTCGCCGTGACGATCCCCGCGCCTCCCGCCCTTCCGGCCATTCCGGCGCCGACGGGGGGCTCCGTCACGGTCAACAGCGGAGCGGCGCTCACGCTCGCGCCGGGATCCTACGCGGCCGCGACGGTGAACGGCGGAACCTTGATCCTGGGGGCGGGCGATTACTTCTTCGCCAGCCTGACGATCAACTCGAGCTCGATCGTCCGCGCCGCTGCGACGACCCGTGTCATCGTCGCGGACGCGCTCGTCGTGAACGCGCCGTTTTACGCTCCTTCGGGAACGGCCGTGCAACCGATCTTCCTCGGTTTTGGCGGAAGTGACCTCGGCCTCTATGCCGACTTCGACGGAACGCTCGTCGCGCCCAACGCGACGGTCCGCTTCGGAACCGGCAGCGGTTTGGTCTTCGTCGGGTCCTTCTTCGGAAGCGTCTTCGAGGTCAACCCGGCCAGCACGTTGGTCTGCAAAGCAAACTGACGAGCATCGCACGCCCTCCGTCCACCGAGCGTCCCGCACGAGGGACGGAGGGCCGCCACGCGACAAGCGCGCACCGCTGGCGGGGGACCGGCGCAACATCGGCCGTCCGTGAAGCTCGTGGCTTGCACAGAGACGCTCGCTTGCAAGCGACCGAGAAATGGCTTTTCGTGATTGTGGCGCGCTTTTCGGCGAGTGAGGTCGGGAGCTCACCGAGTGAGCGTGGGCCCTGGGCCAGTGAGCGATCGTCTTCGGATCGCCAACGTCGTTCGTCGGCGCGTGAAGCTCGGTCTCCGAGCACCGGCGCTCGATTTCGCGTTATCGAGGCTCGGTCGTCGAGGAGAGAGGTTTCTTGTTCGACGAAGGAGGGCCACTGGCGCGTGAGCGAACGACCGTCCTCAGGCAGTGACGCGCGTGAGTCGGGACGTGAAGCACGGTCGTTGCCCTCCGCGGCTCGGTCGTGGACGCGCGTGGCTCGGTTATCGACGGACGTGGCTCGGTCGTCGTACGGCGTGAGTCGGTCATCGACAAGTGTGGCCCAGTCGTCGACGGGCGTGCGTCGGTCGTCGACGAGCTTGAGTCGGTCGTCGCAGAGCATGGCTCAGTGGTCGCCGCGTGTGGTTCGGTCGTCGTGCGGCGTGCGTCGGTCGTCGACGGGCGTGCGTCGGTCGTCGACACGCGTGCGTCGGTCGTCGACACGCGTGCGTCGGTCGTCGACGTCCGACGCTCCGTTCTTGCCGTCCGTGGCTCAGTTATCGGCGGCCGTAGCTCGTCTTCGCGCGAACCGCCTTCAACCATCGCGGACCCAGGCTCCTGCCGCCCCCCTCACGGCCCAATTTCGAGCCACCGGACCATGGCGCTCCCCGCGTGCTGCGCGTAGTCAATCCGCAATTGCCAGTCCACTTCGCTGCCCGGAAGCCCCCCTTCCACTGCCGTGGGATCTGCGAATAGATGGGTGGGGCC
>JBAULD010000887.1:0-4337 GCA_049578005.1 Polyangiaceae bacterium | reverse complement strand
CCCGTATCTCCGTGCCGAGGCGCTTTCCGATTCCGTCGTTGACCAGTTTAGCGCCTTCGAGAATGCCCAACGCGGCGCGGATGGCGCGAGCCGCGTCGTCCTCCTGCGCCACGGGATATCCGAAGTACGCCATCACACCGTCGCCGAGGAGTTGCGAGACGTGGCCCCCGAGCCGCCCAACGCAATCGCGACAAACGGCATGGTAGCTCGCCAGCAGATCGCGGAAGTCTTCCGGGTCGAGTCGCTCGGCGAGCTCGGTTGCGCCCACGAGCCCGCAGAAGAGGAGGGTGAGCTGGCGTCGCTCGGCCTCCGACGCGCCTTCGGTGCCCTGACCGCAGACCACGCAGAACTTCGCGCCAGGCTGCAGCGCGGAGCGGCATTGCTGGCAGTAGCCGGCTAAGGTCATGACCAGCCCGATCGCTCCCGCGCCCGCAAGCGCCCCTCGGCCTCGTAGTAGCGATCCGCGACCGCCTTCACGAACGTCGGCCGCCGACCAGACGCTGACCGCCCAAGGCCGGCCCGAGAACCCGGCGAGGCTTCTGCAGGCAGCGTCGGCCTGGACGGCCGGCCGGAGACCTTGGCGGCGCTTCGCACGGATTCGATGGCGTCGTCACTCGCAGCGTCACGAGGGCGAGCGCCTTTGTCGGACGGACCGGGCATGCTTCGGCAGAAGATACCGCACGGCTCGCCGCACGTACGATTTTCCCGACTTCGGATAGCGAACGTCGACGCGTACGGGACCCAAGGCTTCGGGCTATGGGAAATATTCGGTCATCGTGAGCTTCGCTAACGGTGAACCGCATCACGTCGAGATTACCTTCGCTCGCTCGACCACCGCCACCACGAGTATCACTCGACGGTTGCACACGGCCGGAACAAAGAAAACTTTGACGCCGCCGGCCGGGCCCGGAACTCTTAGCGCCGATGTCCTCGTCCGATTCGCTTCGCAGGCGCCTTTCCGACCTCGTCGCTGCCGATACACAGAACCCGAGCGGCGACGAAGCACCGCTCGTCGCGGCTCTCGCCAGAGACCTGAGCGCGCTCGGCGCTTCGAGGGTCGAGACGTTCGCGGCTGGGCGGCACCGCGCCGTCTTTGCTGCTTTCGGACCGTCGCCGCGCGTCCTGGTCAACGCGCACGTCGACACGGTACCGGCAAACTCCGGATACACGTCGCCGCCCTTCGAGCTGACCGAGAGCGAAGGCCGCCTCTACGGCCTCGGGTCCGCGGACACGAAGGGCGCGATCGCCGCCGCTCTCCAGGCGATCGCCGATCGCTCGGCGGCGGGCCGCCCCCTCGAGAATACGGCGTTTCTGTTTTCGGGAGACGAGGAGTGCGGCAATACCATCCTGCGCTTCTTTCTCGAATCGGGACGCGCGCACGGGATCGAGCAAGTCGTCGTCTGCGAGCCCACGGGCTGCCGCGTCGGGGTTCGGCACCGAGGCATCGGCGCCGCGCACGGCGTGGCCACCTCGCCGGGGGGGCACTCCTCCCGCGCCGACTCGATGCCCGCGCCGATAGCGACGCTCGCCCGCGCCGCGGCGGCGATCCACGACTGGGGACGCGAAAGGCGCGCCGAGGGACCACGCGGGTTCGAGGGGCTCTGTCTCAACGTCGCGGCGATCGACGGGGGCATCGCCTTCAACGTCGTGCCCACCCGCGCGACGCTCACCGTCTCCTTCCGACCCTGGCCGGGCGCCGACGTTCTCGCGCTGCACCGCGATGTCGAAGAGCGGGCGCGCGCCGCGGCCGCGCCCGACCCGATCGATTGGAAGATCGCTGTCGCGAATCCGCCGTTCGCGTCCCGCGACGTCGGCGCGTTCGCGCCGCTGCTCGGCGAGCGGGCGGGCGCGCCGGTCGATCTGCAGTTCTGGACGGAGGCCGCGCTTTTCTCTGCGGCCGGAATCGACGCCGTCGTGTTCGGTCCGGGCGAAATCGCGCAGGCGCACGCGGCCGACGAGTTCGTCCACACTGCCCAGCTCGAAGAGGCGCGTGACGTCTTCATCCGAGGGTTGCCGTGATGGAGGCCGAGATCCTCCAGGGATTTCTCGAGAGCGTCGGACAAAAGGCCGATGTCGACCTCTACCTCCGCCTCTTTCGTGCGCAGGAAAAAGAGAGCTTTGCCCTCATCGCCGCCGACGCGCAGATCGTGCGCACGGCTCTCGACCCGTTCCACTTCGATTTGCGCATCCTCGCCGGCCTCGGCCTCTGCCCCGTCGTCTTGCTCGGCCTCTTCGACGCCAAGGACGCCGACCGCCAAGCGACGCGCGTTCAGGACTGGCTCGTCGAGGACGCCGTCCCTGCGCGCATTCTTTCGAGCTCGCGCGGCGGCGAGGGCGAGACCGTGAGCGCCATCCGCGAGCTCGTTCACGCCGGTACCATCCCGCTCGTGTCGCTCGAAGCGGCGCGCGACGCGTCGGTCGACGTACGTTTCGACGTCCTATCGGCCCTCGCGTCGCGCCTCAGCACCCGCAAGGTCATTTTTCTCTCGGCGACGCGCGGGCTCGAGCGTGAGGGGCTGCCGCACATCTCGGACGTGAACATCGCGACGGACTTCGAGCGTCTGGTTGGTACGAAGGGACAGCTCGCGCCGCGGCACCACACGCTGCTCCGCCAGGCAAAGCACTTGCTCGACGAAGTGCCGCATCGCATGAATATCGCCGTCGTGAGCCCCCTCGCGCTCCTGCGCGAGCTCTTCACCGTGAGCGGGGCAGGGACGCTGATCCGAAAGGGATCGCGCGTCGAGAGTCGAGCGACGTTCGATCACGTCGACGTTCCTCGCCTGCGCGCCCTCATCGAGTCGGCGTTCGGACGAATGCTCCGGCCCGAGGCGCTTGAACGCGGTGTCGAACGGATCTTCATCGAGGAGCACTATCGCGGGGCCGTGCTCCTCACGCCGTCGCCGGCGGGACCGTATCTCTCGAAGTTCGCTGTCGAGCGCACGGCCCAGGGCGAGGGCATCGGCGGTGACATCTGGAACGTCATGGTCCGCGAGTACCCGAGCTTCTTCTGGCGCGCTCGCCCGGACAACCCGATCACGCCCTGGTACGCGCGCCAGTGCGACGGGCTGGCGCGCTTCGAACACTGGCACGTCTTCTGGTGCAACCTGCCCCCCGCCCGAATCCCCGCGGCGATCGAGTACGCCCTCGGCCAGCCGCCGGACTTTTGATCCGAAACCCCGGTAAACCGCAAGGCGGCGCGCCACCGCGCAACGCGAGGAACACGGGGACGCTCCGCTGAACGAGGCTGTCATGGTGCCGGCAATCGACTGAGCTAGGCTTTGCCGTGTGAATCACGCGGTCCCACGGGCGCTCTGGGCGCTTATTTTGGCAAGCGCTTGTTCTTGTGGCCTGGACAGGGGCGGTCTTCTCGACGTGGACGGCGACGACGGCCCGTCCGGTGGCTCCGGGAGCGATTCGACTTCGCCGGACGACACTTCGACTGAAGTCGGAGAGAGCCCGGACGCAGGGAACGACGTTCTCGGGTCCGATGCCGGACCTCCTGGCCAGCCCGATGCGTCTCCGGTCGACGCGCCGAGCGATGCGGTCGACGCTTCCACGGTAGCCCCGCCGGATGCTCCCGTCGACGTCGAGCCACTGCCAATCGTCTGGGACGGGAGCCCCATCGCTGATCCTGATCTCGATGACACCAACTGGACCGCATTCTGTGTCGCTCTCGTGGCCTGTGGCGAGATGCCGAGCGTGAGCGCGTGCGTCGGCCTTCTGCCCCAGCCCGCGTCTCCCAACGCACTCATCCCCACGACCGAAATGGTCAACAACGTTGGCATCGTGGAGCCGGACTGTCAGCAGGTGGCTGCGGCTGTCGGCGGTGGCCGGCTGTGCCCCAGTTCGACTCCAGACACGTGCGATGGCAACTCCCTCGTCACCTGTCGATGGGGATTCACGATGACTGTCGACTGCCCCAAGCTCGGGCTCGTCTGCTCGCCCGGAAACGGCAACGCCGGATGCGGCTTCGGCGATTGTGCGGCGCCCCAAGAGGGCAAGACGTACTGCGTCGGCTCCAACTACGTGGCTGTGTGTCGCAGCGGGCGCTACGAACCTGCGGCCGACTGCGAGACGTTCGGCGGTGGGTGCGCGGGGCCCCCGGGAACGGCAGGTTGCGCAGGAACAGGGGGCGCGCCGTGCATGGGTAGCGGCGGCACCTGCGCAGGCACGGCGCTCACTGAATGCGTGGAGGGCGTGCTCGGGAGCGTCGACTGCTCTGCGTTTTACAACACGAACTTCCGGTGCTTGGTCGACGGCGCGGGGTCCGCGTTCTGCGGGGCCGGCCAGTCGTGCGACCCGCTGGCGGTCGACACGTGCAGCGGCCAGGGAAGGAC
>JBAULD010000886.1:0-5224 GCA_049578005.1 Polyangiaceae bacterium | reverse complement strand
CCGTGAAATAGTAATCCGAGTACTGGGTCCACCCTTGCCCGGCGACCACTTCGGCCGTTTCCGAGCCGTAGATCGTCTGGGTCGCGGCGCTGGCGGCGGCGGGGGCGTAAAAGACGATGCCGTCGTCGCGGCCGCCCTGGTTCAAGAGCGTCTTCCGCTGCGCTGCGTCCGTCGTATAGATTTTCGGCCGCGACTCCCGCCATCCACTTTCGGGCGCGGTCGCATGGACACCGATGGCGTACACCGGAATGCGGTCGGACGCCGGGGTCACATACACGTAACCCAAAGCCGGCTTCGCGGGGACTGTCGCACCCCACGAGTAGGCACCGCTTGCGTAAACTTGGCCGGCGCTCGCCTTGTTCAGGCTGTTCGACGTGTTGTTCGGCAGATCGAAAGTCTGGCGCAGGCCCGCGCACCGGTAGATGGCGTTCTTGATCGTGAGCGAGCCGTCGGCGTTCGTCGTGACGGTGCTCGGGTCGGGAAGGGGATAGACGCGGTAATCGACGGCATTGTCGACGGGATCGAAGTCGATTCCCACCGAATCTTCACGCTCCAGGGCCGTGACGTTGGTCAGCGCTGGGAGCGGTCCCAAATTGGCGTCTACGGCAGCATCGAGCTGTGTCGCCAGGTGTTTCGTGCTCGGGGCCGATGCCGAGCCGGCGTCGCCCGGTGCTCCCGCGTCCTCGGTCGAGCTGCTGGCCGCGGGCGACGGGCTTTCGCCGGTAGCCGAGCTGTTCGAGAGCGGTCCCCCGGCCTTTCGCTCGTCCGCAACCAGGCCGGAGGCATTCGAGCAGGCCAGATTGGGCAGGGCAGCGCCCGCAACGAGCAGAGACCGAATGACGCAAAGCCGTACGCGCATGCATTTCTCCTTCAAGCCGTCCCCCACGTTTCTGGCCGTGCGAAAGGGCGCAGGACCGAACCGCGAGATTGTGTCACGGACGATGGCCTCGCGCGACGAAAGGGCGCAATTCGTGTACCACTCAGGGAGAGGACCACTGGCTTGGAACTGCCATCGCGCACAAGCCCGTACGTACCCCAGACGGTCGTGGGAAAAAACCGCGCTCTGCTCGCTCATGGCAAGAACGAAATTCGATTGTCTTGATCGATTGCGCGATTGAGATTCGTAAGAGCGATAGTCTCGGGCGCGTGAGGCGATGCTGCTGATCTTCACGCTGATGAGGGTCGTGACGTCGTCGCCGCCTCTTACCTATTGGCCTATCGCGCGCGCTCGGCGAAGACCCTCGCGGCGCTCGCGCCGTTTACGGCAATCGAGAGTACGGATTAGGGACGAAAATGCCGAGCAAGGCGGAATGGCCGGTGAACAGGGCGAGGTTCATTGCACGTCCCCAGCGCGTGAGCTAATTGCACGCAATCGGGGATGTCGGCGCGTCCCTCCCCTCAGGCGCTGGCTTCTCCGCGCGCCCCCCGTCTGTGAACACGCCAGACGGGGGGCGCTTCCTTTTTGGCGCCTCGGCAACCCAGCGATCGGGCCGGCTTTCTGGCGGCCCGATCCAGAAACGGCCGCCGCGCGATGCGAGTCCCAGTCAGGGGAGCCTTGCGTTCGCGCGAACACCGCAACGGTTGCAATCTGTCGACTGTCGCAGTAAAAGTGCGTCTCAAGCGAACGGGCCGCTCTACCCTCCCGCCTCCGTCTGAGACCCGTTCGCTCTTACGCCCTCCGCCCGCGAGAATTCCGGCCGGGGGGCGTTTTTTTGGGTCGTGGGGGCGTCGAGATTGGCCTCTGGTGTCGAATCTCCGTGGAGGCTAGATGGACTCGGGTGCCCGTGGGAGGCGCCGGGACGGCTTTGGACGTTCGCACCTCCCACCGATGACCAAATGACAGCCAACCGCACCACCCCCTCGGTTCGCCCCCCTGCGCCGCTTCCCGCGGGCGATCTTCGAGCGAGCGTCGAGCGCCATCGGGCCTCACTGGTGGAGCGGCTCGCCGCGGGCGAGGACGGAATGGCCCTCGGGCGCGCCAACGCGCGCTTTCTCGACGCTTGTTTCGCCACCCGATTCGACGCGGCCGCGAAGGTGGCCGGAGTGCCTTCGAGTGGACTCGCCGTGGCGGCCGTCGGCAGCTTCGGCCGGGGAGCGGTGGCGCTGCGAAGCGACGCCGATATCGTCGTGGTGGTCAGCCCTCGCCTCATCGGCGCCCAGCAAGCTGCTGCGTTTGCCGAAGCGCTTCTGTATCCGCTCTGGGACGCGACGCTCGCCGTTGGGCACCAGGTCGTCAGCGCGTCGGACGCCGTCAAGCTCGCGCACGAGGATCTGGCGACCGCGACGGAATTGCTCGACTTGCGCCTGCTCGCGGGAGATGGGGCCCTGGTACGCGATCTCATCGCTCAGGCCAACGAGGGTCTCTTCGGCGAAGACGAACTTGGCACGTTCATCGAACGTCTGGAGACGGAGGCGGCGGCAAGACACGAGCGTTTCGGGGGCTCGGTCTATCTTCTCGAGCCCGACGTCAAGAGCGGAGCGGGAGGTTTGCGGGACATCGACGGCATGCGCTGGGCGGCCAGAGCGCGCTATCGAATCGGCGAGGCGCAAGTGCACCAGAGGCTTGGTGCCTGGGGAGAGCTCCTGCACCGGGGCGTCCTGGTCGAGCGCGAGGCGAACGAGATCGCCGCCGCCGAGGAGTTCTTGTGGCGGATTCGCAATCGGCTGCACGCGCGCGACGGGCGGAAGGCCGACCGCCTCGGATTCGAGGAGCAGGAAGCGCTCGCCATCGCGATGGGGTACGGGGACGACCGCGCGCGAGCGGCCGAGCGGCTCATGCAGGAATACTACCGACACGCTCGCTCGGCGACGCGTGCGCGGGCGAGTCTGCTCGAGCGACTCAAGCCGGCGCGTCGGCGCGCGAAGTCGCCTGCCGTCGATCTCGGCGGCGCAGTCCACCTGTTCGACGGGCACGTGACGATCGCCGGTACGGCGGAGCTCCAGGCCGACCCGGCGCTCGCGATGCGCGTGTACGTCGCGTGCGTGCGTCAGCGTGCGCCGGTTTTGCCGTTCGCGAGAGACGCGATAGCGCGCGCCGTGGACGACCAGGCGTGGTGCGCGCGGTTGCGAGCCAGCGCCGAGGCGGCGGCACTCTTCGTAGAGCTCGTGTGCACGATCCCCGAAACGCTCACGCGCAGGGGTTCGATCGTCGGCGAGCTGCACGACGTGGGCCTTCTTCTGACCATGGTCCCGGAGTTTCTTCCGGTGACGGGGCAAGTGCACCACGACGTTTACCACGTATATACCGTCGACGCGCACTCGGTCGCGTCCGTCGACCGCCTTCGCCAGCTCGCCCGAGGCGAGTTGGCACACGAGTTTGCGCTCGCGTCGCGGCTTGCGGCGGAAATCGCGCGACCGCGGCCGCTCTTTTTGGCGACTCTGCTCCACGACGTCGGCAAAGGTTATCCGGACGCGCAAGGATCGCGAAAAGGCCACTCGAAAACGGGGGCCGAACTCTGCGAGCGCATCTTGCCGCGCCTGGGCCTTTCGTCGGAAGACGTCGACGATGCACGGCAGCTCGTGCTCGATCATTTGCTGATGTACCACGTGGCTACGCGGCGCGACCTCGATGACACGGCGACCATCGAGGAGTTCTGCCGAAACATCCGCGGGCGCGAAGGACTGAGAAACCTCTACCTCTTGACCGTTTCGGATCTCTCCACGACCTCGCCCACCGCGATGACGTCGTGGAAGGCCCGCATGTTCGACGAGCTCTACTTCGCCGCGGAGGCGCATCTGGCGGGCCAAGAGCCCCGCGCGGACGCAGAGCGCGTGGCGCGAGTTCGCGGCGCGGTCCGAAATGCTTGGGCGGGTCCCGGCGAAGCCATCGAGGTGCTCCTCGGCTCGATGCCGGAGCGCTACCTCCTCGCCAACTCCCCGGAATCCATCGTTCAACACGCACGTATCGTGCAAGAACGGGGCGATCGCGTCGCAACGGTTGGCCGCGTACCGTCGCGACACACGGAGGCCGCCGAGCTCTGCGTCGTCGCCGACGACCGGCCCGGCCTCCTCGCTCGAATCGCCGCGGCGATCACGGCAAATCGGCTCGAGGTTCTTGCCGCACAGGTCTACTCGCGCCAGTGCTCCGACGGCACGCCCAACGGCCAGCCGCGCGTCGAGGCGGTAGACCTCTTCTGGGTCCGGGACCGCGAGGGTGGGACGGAGGGAATCGACCGCGCGCTGCCGAGGCTCGCCCGCGATCTCGAAGACGTGTGTGCCGGAAGAGTCGACCCTGCCCAGCTGCTCCGCGCGCGCGTCGGTTCGACCTCACCTTGGCGGGAGCGGCCCAGTCCGGCCGTTGCGACCGAAGTCTTGTTCGATGACCGCGCATCACCGCGCCACACGGTCGTGGAGGTCTTCGCGAAGGACGGTCCCGGACTGCTCTACAGGCTCGCTCGTGCGCTCCACGAGCTCGGACTCTCGATCGCCCTGTCGAAGATCAACACGGAGGGGATGCGCGTCGCCGACGTCTTCTACGTGAGTGAGCTCGATGGTTCGAAAGTCGCCTCAGGTGTTCGCCACAAGCAAATTCACGATGTTCTCGTGCGCGCGCTTCAAGAAAAATAGAAGAACGGCGGCCGTGTGCCCGTACACTCCTCCACCATGAAACGGTCGCACGGGGCCTATACGGCGTTCTTTGAACTGGTGGGGGTCTTTGCGCTCGCGGCGTGCGGGGCAGCCACTCCGCCTCCCCCACAGGCGGGAGGCGGGGCGCCGACTTCGCTCGCTACCACGCCCGCGGAGTCTGGCTCGAACGCATCCGACCCTCCGCCTTCCCCGGATCTTGCGGCCGGCATCAAGGCATTCGACGCGGGGAACTATGCGGAGGCCCGCAAGGCCTTCGAGTCTGCGACAAGGAAGAACCCGGCGGACTACGATGCCGCGTACAACCTCGGTATGGCGTGCGAGAAGCTCGGCGACAAGGCCGGAGCGGAAGCGGCGTACAAGTCCGCACTGGCGACGAAGCCCGAGCTCGAGGCTGCGGCGACAGAGCTCTGCGCGCTGTATCTGGACGAGGGGCGCGTCGACGATGCTCTTGCCGTGGGCCGCGCAGCTCTCGCCAAGCACCCTGCGAGCGGCGCGCTGCACGAGAACCTCGCGGTCGCCCTGGCGAGCCACAACGAGCAGGATAGCGCGATTCACGAGTTCGAGGAGGCGGTGAGGGCCCAACCATCGGAGGCCATGTTTCAATTGACCTTTGCGCACTGGCTCAATGCCTGGCACG
>JBAULD010000885.1:0-1650 GCA_049578005.1 Polyangiaceae bacterium | reverse complement strand
ATAGGGGCGTCGTAGCCGTAAATGTCACGAACTGCCTTGACCACGAGCCGTTTCGCCGATCGTTGGCTGGCCACACCCCGGTGTTCGCGGCTACGGGAGACGCGCGAGAGGCGCTCGCGGCTGCCGTGAGGTCCGTCGCGCGGCAAACGTGCACGCGACAGCTTCAGCAACGGTTGGCTAGAGACAAGAAGGGGCGACCGAGGCTCAAGTGTAGAGCGCTTATTTTCCTAGGGCAGACCGTCGCTCTTGCTGACCATCACGTGAACGTGTTCACCGCGCAAATTTCTGTTCTGCGGAAGCCCGCGGAGGCTTCGGACAGAGAGTTCGTCAACAGCTACGCCACTGGATGGCTCATTCCCTAGTGGACGAAGACAAGTCCGGCCAGATCGAAACCACAAAGGATCTGCTGTGCCCGAGCAACGCGAGGGTAGGTACGAGCGACTCGAGCGGCGGACGAATCGATGAGACGGCGCGCATCCGAAGGGTCGACGGGCGCGCGTCTTGAATTGCCGAGGCCGCTACGTTGACCAAGACAAGCGCTGGTGCTAGATACATGAGCAATCCGCGAGGGTTCAGACCCGATTTCCCTCGCGGGGCTGTCTACTGGGTCGGGTCAGGCCCGAGACGACGTGGGTTGCATCAGCAATTGATCAATCCCGCGATAGTGATGGCTCGATACGAAGAGCCCGCCTGAATCAGGTGGGCTCTTGTAGTATCCAGGAGCGGATCATGAGCGGGACCGTCGAGGAAATTGCAAGCACTATCAAGAAGATCGTCGAAGACAGCGGGCAGATCCTAGGCTCCCGCCTCTCGACTGAGTTGAAGGTCCGCGTGCCGGGCTGGGACCCCGCCGACTTCGGTCTCCGAAGCCTTCGAGAGTTCGTCACCACGCACGTCGAGGATGTCGTCGTTGCAGGGCGCTCTGGCATGGACGTGCTGTACGCGCTGAAACGTTCGGTGCTCGAGAGCCCCACCCCCTCAACCGCGCCGCCGCCGGAGGTGGACTTCTGGCGCGTCTGGGTCAGCCCCAATAGCCCCCACGCCCTTGCCGTTGATAGAATAGGTGCGGCGTTGAGTGCCGTACCGCGCGGAAGTGCGGTTCCGAGTAGCCAGGTGCTCGTGGAGCCGCCGGGGGTCGACGCGCATCGCGACGTGGCCAAAGCGTTTTTGCCACGCGTGCCGGAGCCTCTACGAGCGAAGCTGCGGGCCGTCCTCGATTCGCCCAGTGAAGCGTGGTGGCAGGCTTGGCTTCGGGAACTCCGCGGCACCGAGTACCTGTCCACTTGGAACACGTTACGCCGTCAGCAGTTCGAGGATCGGCTCGCGGCGCGTCTCACTGAAGCTAGTCTGGACCAAACGTCGATCGAGGGCGTTCTCAAATTCGTACGAGAACGTCATGCTGCGGCGCTGCCGCGCTCGCGGCGATCCATTGCCGTCGAAGTTTCACTTCGCGATGGCGAGGACGCTGCTATCCGTCGCCTGGTGATCGAGGCCGTTCACCGAATGAGCGCGTCGGAGCTGCGCGAGCTGCGGCTCCCTCTTGGGATCGTGCTTGACGCACTGGGCTCATCCAAGTCCCGATAACCACTTGTTGGGAAATACGCGTCATGCGTTTTCTCTTCGTCTACCAAGACTACGCGGTGCAGGCCC
>JBAULD010000884.1:0-6553 GCA_049578005.1 Polyangiaceae bacterium | reverse complement strand
AGTGTCTTCCGCGCTCGCCGCGGATCCCCGATCATACGAAGCGAAGGTGGCAGAAGCTCAGGCCGAGGACTTGGGGCTCGATGCGGCGAAGAGCGAGACGGCCTTCCGCCAGGCGATCGGGTGGCGGCCCGAGAGAGTCGAGGCCCACGTTGGCCTCGGGCGGCTACTGCTCAAGAACGGTGCGCGGGAAGAAGGGCTGGCCGAGCTGCGCCGCGCGGTGCGTCTCGAACCAAACGCGCCCGACGCGCTCTACGAGCTCGCGATGGCGCTGGCCCCCGGACCCGAGAGCGCGGCGTTACTCGAACGGGCGACGCGCGAGCGGCCCTCGTTCTCGGATGCTTGGCTCGCCCTCGGGACCCAAGAGCTCTCCGCTGGCCGTCTCGCCGAGGCCAAGAGCGCGGCGGAAGCGACTGCGCGACAGGACGCGAAGAGCGTGGGGCCTCATATGCTCCTCGGGAAGGTGGCGCTCGCCGACGGCCGGTACGACGACGCAATTAAGGAAGGCGAGACGGCGCTCAAGATTCTGGCGAATTCGGCCCCGGCGAAGCTCCTCGTCGCCGACGCGGATTCGAAGAAAGGGTATCTCGACCGCGCGCTCGAAGCGTATCAGGCGGCATGGGGACTCGACCGCGGCGACCCAACGCCGCTCGTACACGCCTCCGAGGCCTGCCACGCCGCCGGGCGCGATACGAGCGCGCGCGCGTTCGCGATGAAGGCGTCGCAGGAGTTTCCGGACTGGGGTCCCGGCTGGGCCGCGCTCGGTGACGCGCTGGTCGGGCAGGGTGAGAAGCGTGCGGCGCGCGACGCGTATGCGAGGGCACTCTCCGCGAGCGGCCCAGTCGATCGAGACTCGGTGCAGAAGAAGCTCGGGACGCTACGCTGACGCGGTGAGTTCCGCTCTCGACCTCGCGCCTCGGGTCCTCGCCGGCGAGCTGCGCGCGGTTGCCCGTGCGATTCGCACGGTCGACGACCGGACACCGGGCTCCCGAGATCTCTTGAAGGCCCTATGGCCCCACACCGGGCGGGCCTGGGTCGTAGGCGTGACCGGCAATCCCGGGGCGGGCAAGTCGACGCTCTGCGATCGCCTGATCGAGGCCTATCGTGCGCGAGGCGGTCGCGTGGGCGTCGTCGCCGTCGATCCGACGAGCCCGTACACGGGTGGGGCCATCCTGGGGGATCGCATCCGCATGTCGCGGCACACGATGGACGACGGCGTCTTCATCCGTTCGCTGGCGACGCGCGGTCATCTCGGGGGCCTCTCGCGGAGCGCGCGCGACGTCGTTCGCGTCTTCGATGCGGCCGGGTACGACGTCGTCATCGTGGAGACCGTCGGCGTCGGGCAGGACGAACTCGAGATTACGCGGACCGCGCACACCACGCTCGTGGTCACGGCCCCCGGGATGGGCGACGAGGTGCAGGCGATCAAGGCCGGCATCCTCGAGTGTGCAGACGTCTTCGCGGTGAACAAAGCCGATCGGGAGGGCGCCGACGGCGCCGTGCGCGATCTCGAGCTCATGATCGCGCTGGGGGACGATGCGATTCGCGGGCTGTCGAAGTCGCGTGGGCACGCCACGCACACAGCCGCGGACGGCTTCGCCGGCAGTTCTCCTGCACCCGCCGGGGAACGCTGGAGGCCGCCTATCGTGAAGTGCGTCTCGACGCGCGGCGAGGGGATTGCCGAGCTCGTGGCGGGGCTCGACCGCCACCGCGCCTGGGGGGAGGGGACGGAGGCGGGGCGCGCGCGGAGGCGCGTTCGATTGGCGGAAGAAGTGCGCGACGCGTTGCGGGAGGCGCTGATTGAAGCGGCGGTGCACGACCTCGGGGGGCCGATCGAAGAAGCGGTGCGCGACGTGGAGGATCGCGCGGTAGACCCGTATACGGCGACCGAGCGGCTTGTGGAAGAGTTTCGGGGCGCGCAGGACTGAAGAGCCCCGCGGGGAAGCGAATTTGGCCGCGGGCAAACGAGTTACTTCGTTCGATCCACAGTCCGGTCGCAGTCCATCATCGCATGCGCGTTCTTCGCGCCCTGGAAGCAGAACGCATCCATATACCGGAAATGCGGCTCGCAATCGTTCGTGATCCAGGCCCCCCCGCTATCATTGGCTCGCAGCATCTCGCTGCACCAGCCATCGGCTTCGGACGAGCGGTCGTTCACGCGATTGTTGCATGCGTCGACGATCGTCGACGACAG
Source organism: Polyangiaceae bacterium (assembly GCA_049578005.1). Taxonomy (GTDB): domain Bacteria; phylum Myxococcota_A; class Polyangia; order Polyangiales; family Polyangiaceae; genus Palsa-1150. The sequence goes on along the minus strand of JBAULD010000884.1, from coordinate 4,362 downwards.
GGATTCACAGTCGCTCTTCGTGAGCCGTCGATTGGAGTCGCTCTCCGCGGGCTGCGTTGCCGTGACAGAAGGCGCCTCCGCGGGCGGAGGTGGATTCGAACCGCATCCGGCGATGAGTGCAGCCCCGGTGACGATGGCCAAACGTCGCATGGCGTAATGAGCAATCGCTCCATCTAGAGAGTGCGTCAATGCGCGCAGAATGGGTCGACTCGAGCTCGACGCGCCATGTCAGGCCCGCTCGCGGAACAGCCAATGCGCGGGGCTTCGAGCGGGCGTCTACTGGCCCTGAATCCTCACGTGCTCCCCGCGAAGCGACGTTGCACGTCCGCGGATGTCAGCCCCCGCTCATCGAATTCGAGCCGCCCGAATCGGAGGGGCCGCTCGACGTGTCGCTGCTGCAGGCCCAAACGAAGACGGCGATGGTCAGACTCGCAAGCAGGAGCCAAACCCGATGATCCGAAATTCGCGACATTGTCTTTTGCTCCTCTCGAGAAATCATACGCGCCGCCTGAGGTGGCGTCAATGTGATCTTCGCCGCTCCGCCTCGAGCTCTATGCGACCTAGCGCCCACACTCCCGCGTGACGCAGCTCCGCGGCGCTCCGAAAGCGGCCCGACTCGAGGGGCAGCGGGCGCCGAACCAGAGACCGAACCGCCTTGGCCCCCCGGAGAAAGCGGAGCTCGGCGTGCACGACGCGCGATAGCGTTCGGTAGAATCGCGGAGAGAACCGGCCCGGCACCAGCGGATCGAGATCGCTGCTTTCGTTCCAATTGCGCTTGGCCCCCAGACGGGACAGCGCCTGAGCATGATAACGCGTTCCGGGTAGCGGATAGCTCACCGAAATGCCGATGTCGTCCGGAAGAAGCTCGCGAACGAGAGCCCGCGTCGCCTGGACTTCCTGCCAACCCTCGCCCGCGTAGCCGAACTGCAAGAAAAGGCCGACCCGCACGCCGTGCGATCGCAGCCGCTGCACCGCTCTGCGCGTTTGGTCGACGGAGATCCCCTTTTCCATCGCGTCGAGGATTCGCTGCGATCCGGACTCGGCCCCGAGCCATACTTCACGGGCGCCGGCGCGGCTGAGCGCACGCACATTCTCTTCGGTCATGAGGTCGGCGCGCGTTTGGCAGAGAAACGGCGTGCGAAGCCCGGCGTCGGCCACAGCTTCCGACCAAGCCACGAGCCAGCGCGACTTGAGCCCGAGAATGTCGTCGCAAAACCACAAATGGTCTGGCGCATACCGTTCCCGCAGGTGCCGCAACTCGGCGATGACGTGGCCGGGCGAGCGGCTGTGGTACGTGCCCCCGTAGACGGGCTTCGCGCACCAGTTGCAGAGATATGGGCACCCGCGCGTCGTCACGACGTTCAGCGAAAAGTACCCGTGCCGCTGGCGCCAAAACGACCGATATCGCTCCATGTTTACGAGATCCCACGCGGGAAGCGGGAGCACGTCCAGGTCTTGGAGCAGCTTGCGCGCGGCGGTGCGGCGCGTCATTCCGCGATGTTGGAGAGCGAGACCCGGGATCTGCAAGGCGGTCCCTTCCCGCAGAGTCCCGAGATCGCCTCCGGCCTGGTCGAACGCTCCGAGCAGTTCACCGAGCGTGACCTCGCCCTCTCCGAGGATGACGAATGCCGCTCCCGATCGGAGGTAGGCCTCCGGCTCTTCGGCAGCGTCGTGTCCCGACACGATCACGGGCAGACCCCGCGCCTGGGCCTGGGCAATCATCCCAAAAGCGGCCGTCCGCATCTTGGACAAGCACATTTTTGTAAACCAGTTGAAAGCGTCGTCGTAAAGAACGACCACGTCCGGCCGCTCGCGCTCGATCGCAGACGCGAACCCGGACGTATCGGCGTCGAGCATGGGGTCGAACAGGGCGACCTCGTGACCGAGCTTGCGAGCCTGCGCTGCGGCGAAGAGCGTGGCGAGGGGAGGGTATGGCTTCCCGATCGCGAACTGCTTCGCATCGCGGCATAAGAGGTGACCGTGCGCGAAGAGGACTCTGGCCACGCCTGACGCTAACTCGTCGTAGCGCGTCCGGCACTCGATTTCGGCTCCATTTCATTTCGTGGAAACGAACGACTACGCTTCACGCGCTGCCATGCCGCTTCGCGAGGTTTACCGTTCCTTCGTAGCCCTCTCGAGCCGGGGATCGGTCAGGCGGGGGGTGCTCGTTGCTCTCGTCGGGCTGGTCGAACGCTTGCTCGCGCCGGTGATGGCATGGCTTCTTTTCCGGCAGTCGCTTCGGGACAAGATCGTGGTCGCGCTCATCCTCGCCGCGGCGTTCCTGCTTCGCACGTTCACCCAGCGCGCCGCTTGGGCACGCACCGAAGCCGATCTCTTCGATCGTGTCATTCGTGCCCTTCTCGGGGGCCAGGTGCTGCGCGAGAGCGTCCTGCCGGATCAGGATGCTTCGGTCGAGCTCGGGCAGGGCGTCTACCATGCCGCGATCGCGGTCTCTCAAGAGCTCCCGAATCTCGTGGCCGACGTCGTTGCGTGCGGTCTTCTTTCTCTCGTCGTTCTCGCCGAGGAGCCACCTCGACTGGTGGTCGCCGCGATTGGGCTGATGCTCGTTTCCGCCCTCGCCCTTTTCTGGTCGCGCGATCGTGTGCAACGAGCCCTCTCCCGGGCGTGGATCTCGCAGGGGCGGGTGCTGGAGGCCTTCGTCGACGCGCTCGACGGGAGGCTCGAACTCGTGGCCAGCGGGCTCCGCGGCCGCTTCGTGGACGAATCGCAAGCGCGCACGCGGGCTTGGGGTGCGGCGGGCGTGAAGGTGGCGATCGCGACGGCTCTGTCCGGCCGACTGCCCTTGCTGGCGATGGCGGGAGGGGTCGGCTTCGTCATGGCCGCAGGCTCTAGCTGGCGGGGCTGGCTTCCGGGAGGCCTCGTGGACGTGGCGCTCTTTGCGAGCGTCACGCCGGCGTTCGCCGGGGTGGCGCAGGGAATGCACGCCATGACCCGCTCGGAGCCGTGGGTTCGGGTGGTCGCGCGCGTTTTGCAAGAGCAAATCCCGGCGGTGAAGCACGCGCGCTCCGCCCCGCTGCTACCCGCCATGGTCGCGTTCGACGACGTATCGTTTCGGTACGAAGTTGCCGACGCGCCGGACGCGCTCCAAGAAGTGACCTTTGGCTGGAGCGGTGGGTCTTTGGCCTTGGGTGGAGGAAACGGGTCCGGCAAGAGCACGTGCCTGAGGCTCCTTCTGGCGCTGGCATCGCCGCTCGGAGGGGCGATAACCGTGGGCAGGGTGCGCCTCGAAGACATCGACCTCGAGGATTGGCGCGGCCAAATCGCATTCTTGCCGCAGCGACCCTACTTCCCGCCGCGGGTCGACGTGCGCCGGGCAATCCGGTTTCTCGCGCCCGATGCTTCGGAAGAAAGGATGAAGAGCGCGCTCGAGCGCGTCGGACTCCATGGGGCTTCACTCGATTCTACCGTCGAAACGCTCTCCGTCGGCCAGCGTCAACGGGTGGCTCTGGCCCGCGTGCTCTGTCGCGACGCGTCGCTTTACGTTCTCGACGAGCCGGATGCGAATCTCGATCGCGCGGGAATCCTGCTCGTGGCGAGCTTGGTGCGCGAGTTGGCGACGACCAAGATGGTGGTCCTTGCTGCCCACACGCCCGAGCTGCTCGACGCGGCCGATAGGATTGTCATCCTCGAGCGCGGTCGTGTCGTGCGCGACGAAGTCCGGCCGGAGCTCCGCGGCATTGGGCGAGGAGGCGGCGTTCCTCTTCCATTGGGTCCGTGATGGCGGCCGGTCCTCCCGTGACGGTGAACCGCGCTCTTTTTCTGGGAGGTCTCGCCGTAATCCTGTCCGGCTGCGCCCACGAGTCGAGGATCGAGCGAGCGTACGATGGGCACGTCGTAGACGGCCGCTACATTGCGCCGCAGGCGTACGCTGCCTTCCTGCGGGGTACGATCGCCAGCACTCAAGGCGACGCGAAGGGGGCGCTCGATGCGTTCGACGAGGCCGCCCGGCTCGACCCGAGCTCAGCGGAGGTCTGGACGCGCATGGGAGACGCTCGATGTCGCGCCAATGTCCGCGATGGCCATGCAGACGAGGACTTCGCGCGTGCCTTGGCGATCGATGCGACGTACTCTCGCGCGTGGGCTGCAAAGGCGAAGTGCGCCCTTGCGCGAGGTGACGTAGCCGGTGCACGAGCGGCGGCCGAGCAAGCGTCGCGGACGGACCCGACCGCCGACAGCGCGAACGTCCTTCTCGCACGGACCGCGCCCGGCGACCCGACGACACGAGATTCCCTCGTGGCCCTGACCATCACGGCCAGCGATCAAGCGACGGCCTGGGACGCGCTCGCAACCTGGGCGAAGGCGGCCGGCGACGTCGCCCTGTGGGCGCGCGCGCTCGTCGAG
>JBAULD010000883.1:0-2488 GCA_049578005.1 Polyangiaceae bacterium | reverse complement strand
GGGTCGAGGCAGGAGAGTTCCGACAGGATCTCTATTTTCGACTCGACGGCATTTCCCTTGCGAATCCCCCTCTCCGCGAGCGGCGCCGCGAGATTGCGCCCCTCGCGCGCGGGTTCGTCCGGGAGGCGTGCTTGCGCACCGGCCGGAGTCCTCTACGCATTACGGACCAGGCAATCGCGCTCCTCGAGACATGCCCATGGCCCGGGAACGTGCGCGAGCTGAAGAACGCCGTCGAGCGAGCGGTCACCCTCTGCTCGGGGCAGGCGATCGACGTGGCCGATCTTGCGCCCCCGGGAAGCGTCTTCGGGCCGTCGCGGGGCGTCGTGGCCGCTCGGCTATCCGCGCCGCCCGAGCCCATGTCCGAAGAAGCCGCCCCGTCATCCGACCTGGGACTCCACGAGGACGCCCGGATCGCGACGCAGGCGATCGAACGGCGCCGTATCGCCGAAGCGATGGAGCGCTGCGGCGGGAATCAGACGCGGGCTGCCAAGCTTCTCCAGATATCGCGCCGAACGCTCGTGACGCGCCTTACCGAGTACGGATTCGCGCGTCCGTTGAAAGATCGCGAGTAACGCACTCCACGAAAGAAGTTCTCTTGGCTCGAAGCGTGCATTGACGAAAGGCGTGAATCGAGCGGGTATCTCAGAGCAATCGACGACTCGAGGTTTTGAAGGATGAGCAGCGTCAGCAGCATGCGAGCCGCTGCCGAGGTCGGCGAAGTGCGGCCAGAACGCGTCGGACCGTACGCCATTTGTGGCGAAATCGGCTCCGGAGGCATGGCCTCGGTCCACGTCGGCCAATTGCGCAGCACGTCCGGCTTTACCCGGACGGTCGCCATCAAGCGAATGCACGCGGAGCTCGCCCGCTCCCCCGAGTTCGTCGCCATGTTCTTCCAGGAGGCGCGCCTCGTGGGGCGCATCCAGCATCCGAATGTCGTCGCAGCGCTCGACTGCGTGGCGATCGACAACGATGCCATGCTCGTCATGGAATACATCCACGGCGTGTCCTTGAATCATTTGATGCGCCAGCCGGTCCAAATGCCGCTCGCGATTGCGTCGGCAATTCTCGTAGGCGCCGCCCTCGGATTGCATGCGGCGCACGAGGCGGTCGACGAAAACGGCAACAACCTCAGAATCGTTCATCGCGACGTATCTCCGCAAAATATCCTCGTCGGCGTAGACGGGATTGCGCGAGTACTGGATTTTGGAATTGCCAAAGCCGCCAAGTGCGTGCAACACACGCGAACCGGCGAGGTCCGAGGCAAGGTCAGTTACATGGCGCCGGAGCAGCTTCTCGGCAATCGAGTCGACCGCGAGGCCGACGTCTACTCGCTCGGCGTCATCATGTGGGAACTGTTGACGGGGCAGAGGCTGTTTCCGGGCAAGGGGCCCGGCCAGATGTTGATGCGCATGGCCAACGGTCCGGTCAGCTCTCCCCGAAGGATAAACCCGAAGCTTACGCCTCACGTCGAGGCGATCGTCTTGAAGGCCCTTGCACGCACGCCGGAGACACGATATCGGTCCGCGCTCCAATTCGCGGAGGCACTGGAATCCACCATCCGTCCGGCGAGTCAGCGCGTCGTCGGCGAATGGATCGCGACGGTCGGGCGAGACGAGCTGGCACACCGCGCGGCGGTGAGGAGCCGGATCGAACGCGTGGATTCTCGATCGCCGCGCTCGCCCGAAGACGAGGTGAGCACGCCTCCGTTGCCCCTTTCGGAGGACGGCGCGGCCGGCAGCGTCTCGTTCGTCCGCATCGGCACGTCGCGCCGCCGGAACCGCCTGGCTCGAGTCGTTGCGGGAGCCGCCGTGCTCGTGGCGACGCTCGGGGCAACCGTGGCGGTCCGCTGGGCTGCCGCAGCCGCGCGCCCCGGCCATGTGGCGAAGAGCTTCGATAGGCCTCCCATGGCGACCGAAGCCCGACCCTCGCCGTCCGCGGGCACAGGCTGGACTGTCCCTACGGCTTGGACTGCGCCAGCGACGGCGCCTTCCTCCGGCGCGCTGCCTGGAGTCCTGGTCGTCGCGGCGCCAGCGGCGGAAATCTCCTCGCGACGGACGCCGAGCCGCGTGCAGCCCCGACCACATGCGGCGCCTTCACCCAAGAGCAACACGTCTCACTCGGCACCAGCCCCGTCGCCGAGCGCGGGCACGAACGCGAGCGCGAGCGCACAGTCGGAATTCTCATTGATTGGCGGGCGAGAGTAAAACGAATGAGTCGAGATCCAGTCCATTTCAGAAGAAGTGCGGTCCGCATGGGACCAGGAGCGCGGCGACGAGCCTTCGCGTGGTCGTTCGTCGCGTTCGCAAGCACGGCGCTCGCGACGGCGCCTGCACGAGCGGACTCGAAGACGGCTGCCGACGAGCTCTTTCGCGACGGAAAGCGCCTTCTCGAGTCCGGGCATGTCGACAGTGCGTGCCCGAAGCTCGCCGAGAGCATGAAGGTCGACGCGGCGCTCGGAACGCTGCTTTACCTCGCCGCATGCCACGAG
>JBAULD010000882.1:0-7857 GCA_049578005.1 Polyangiaceae bacterium | reverse complement strand
CGATCACTGGATGTCGTATGCATTCAACGAGCTCTATCGAGTCACGCGCGACGAGGCCTACCTGAACCACGCGTTTGCGATCGCTCGCGCGATTCAAAGCAAGCAACACGGTGCCGAGGACTCGCCCGCCCCGGAGTTCGTCGGCACTTTCTACGAAGGACAGACGACGCCCGCCTCGACGCGCGTCGAGGCGTACGACGCCGACATCGCGCTCTCTCGCTTCGCGGGAAAACCCGACGATTGGCTCGTCGGGCCGGCCAGGCAAGTGGCCCGTTCGACGCTTGCGCAGCAGTTCGACGCGGAAAATGCCTATTGGCTCAAGAACCCGACGAAAGTCGACGGAGGCGTGCGGGAGAGCCTCTTCGTTCAAGACGTGCGGATCGACTACGTGCAGCACGCGATGAGCGCGTGGCTCCATCTGGCGCGCGTTCTGCGTGACCCCAGCTACGGGCAAAACGGAGTGCCTTCACAGGACCCCGTTCGACCGGCGGAGTGACGGCTCCGCAGCGTGGACGACTCGATGCACGTCGATAGTGACGGGTCCCTAGCGCAGCGCCGTCCACTTGATTGATGCCATCTCGACTGCGCTGCACTAGCAGCGAGCGTGCCCGGCCGCACGTGGGAGGGTCACGGCGAATGCGGCGCCGCCGGCCTCGCCGGGACTCTTCACGTCGACCGTCCCTCCGAGTAGTTCGACGAGCTGGCGGGCAATCGCCAAACCGAGTCCGTCCTGCGAGTGCGACGACGCGGCTTCGTTCCGTGGAAACGTCCCAAGCGCCCCCTGAGCGAGGCCCGCGGGGGGGCCGCCGCCGTCATCGCTCACGCGAAGCTGTATGGCGTCGCCCGCCCGCGTCGCTCCGACGAGGACGCGCCCGCCGGGCGGCGCGAGCTTCACGGCGTTGTCGATCAGGTTCTCCAAGATCTGGCGCACGCGACTCGCGTCGCCCCATATCGCGCGCGCGTCGTCCGCCACGAGTGGGACGATCCGGATCCCCTTGGTCTCGGCGGCCGCTCGTCGCGAAGCGATCGCCGATTCGATCGTCGAAGAGACGTCGACCGATTGCCGCGAAAGCGTGAGCCGCCCCGTCGCGATGCAGGACAGGTCGACGATGTCGTCCACGAGCCGCGCCTGTTTGCGCGCGTTTCTTTCGATACGATCGAGGGCCCGGCGGACCGTGACCGGGTCATCGCATCGGCGCCTCAGCAGCGTCGTCCATCCTAAGATCGCGTTGATTGGAGTCTTCAGCTCGTGACTCAGGGTGGCGACGAATTCGTCTTTGACGCGGCCGGCCTGCTGTTCGGCGTCGAGTCGTTGCGAAAAAGCCTTCGCGACGATGGCCAAGTCTCGACGAACGTAGATTGCCACGGCTGCGCCCAAGACGACCGAGAGCCCCGCCACGAGCATGAGCATCTCCGCAAAGCGGCGACGGACTGCGACCTGGTCGGCGCGTTGCTCTTCCATGAGCTCAGCCGCCAACGAATCGAGCTGGGTGCGCATCTGGTCGAGCCGCTGCGCTTCCGCCGCATCGGGCGCCGAGGGCGCTGGGCGCATGAACTCACGATGGCGCATCCATTCATGCAAGAGATGGTCGAGAGCGATCGCGCTCTGCGCGATTCTCGCGTGCCTTCGAGCGACCTGCTCCAGCGTGACGAGGTTGGCTGGAACCTCCGGGGCGGGCCTGCGCTGCAGCGCGGCGGACGTAGCGTTGTGGACCATCATCTGGTCGTCGCTCAGACGACGGTAAATGGATTGAAGCGCATGCATTTCGTGTTCGTCTTCGGTCTCGCAGTCGACCGCGTCCCGGACGTGCATGGCCAAGCCGAGGACCAGCGCCCCGGTTACCGTGGCGAGCGCCAGCGGAAGCAGGAGCGCACGACGGAGCGCGGCAGCGGTGAATTCGGCAGGGCTCCGGTCTCCGTTGCGCGTGGATGTCATGAGCCTCCGCCGGCGCGATGCAGCGAGAAGTGCGCCGGGAGTCTCGGCGGGCCGAATGGACCGACGAGCGCGCCTTGCCCTTCGCGTCGAACGTCGAGGTCGCGCGGCCTTCGTCGGACAGCGAAAAAGGGCCCCTAAGCGTGGGGCTGACTGGCGGAAATCGGTCCACACATGCTCGGATGCGCGTCGACGCCGAGCAAGGCCCGCGCGCGGGCCAGCTTCTCGGAGGCGCAGAACGCCAAAAGGTCACGCCTTTTGTCTTCGAACGTCAAGTCGGCGATAGCTCGCGTCTCCTTTTCGACCCGCAGCCGAGCCGTGCACACGGCCAAGTCGCCGCACAAAAGCAGCCCCGCGCGCTGGGCGCTGAGCTCGACGCTGCGAATCCATGCCGCGAGGTCCGCGCGGCCACCCCGTGCTTGCAAGCGTTCTACCGCAGCCGAGAGTCGACGCTTCTCGTCTTCGGTCGCTTGCTTCGCGAGCACGTTGCAGTTGTGAGCGACGACGTCGCGTATATGCGCGGGGGCCTCGAGCTCGGGCAGGATGAGCTTCACGGCACCGAGAAAGAGCGCGGAGATATCCGGAAGGGTCGGGTAGCAGACAAGTGCGTAGTGCTCGGGCCGGTAGTAGGTCAGGTGTCGGCCAGCCAGAAACGCGAGGTCCTTCGTCGTCAAACCCCGAAGAACGTCCGGCCCGAGCGCTGTCGTCGGCGTCCGTGCGTGCACGGCCGCGACACCACCCGGTACGTTGTCCATGATGTAGAGGTCCGGCGGAACGACGTCGAGAACCTGGGCCGCCCAATAGAACGAGCGCACGGCCGAAACGGTGGACGTCGGGCTCTGGCGACGCGCCGGGTCGAGCGTGAGAAGCACGCGTGCCTGCCGCAGCTCCTCGACGCGGACGGCCGCCGCGGTCGAGCCAATGGCGCGCAAGACGCCCGTCACGACCTCGTCCGACCCTGGGGCCCGAAGGAGCTCGTCCCACGCGGCGTCGTCGAGCGAGCGCGCCGGGCGGATCGGTCCGTCGAGGCGATATTGATCGAGGAACAGCTGCTGATCCATGTCGGCGTTACCGAGCTCCGCGAGCACGGACCCAGCCAGCCACGCCCTATCGACCTTGCCGGCACGACGGTGAAGAGCAAACAGGCGCGCGTAGGTGCTCGACCGCGTCGGCGCGTACTCCGCGATCCGTTCGAACTCGGCGACGGCGAGGGCATCGTGACCTGCCGCAATGTGCGTTTCAGCGAGGAGGCCGCGAGAGTCGACGTTGTCGGGCTTGAAGTCGACCGCGCGGCAAAATGCGCGAACGGCGCCCGGCGCGTCGTGGAGCTTGTCCCTGCGGAGAAGGCCGAGCTTCCGGCAAGTGTCCCAGGCCCGTTCGACGTCACCGATGGCGGCGAATCGGTCGATGAGGCCCGAATACACGTGGTCGATCGCAGCCCACTCGCCGCCAGCCGTGCGAACGGCGACGAGGGCGCGGATGGCCATTTCGTTCGTCGGGTCGTCGTCGAGCGCGAGCTCCAGCAAGCGGAGGCCGCGCGGCTCGTCGCGAAGCCGCGCGAGCGCGATGTCGGCGCCGGCAAAGCGCTCGACGCTCCGCGCTCTGGGATCGTCGATGGATTCGGCGATCGCACAGTGGACATCGACGACGCCGTGCCAGCGCTGCATCTTCTCGTAGGCATTTCGGAGGCTCACGAGCGCAGATCGGCTCTGGCCCGGGATCGCGAGCGCCTGATCGAGTGCTTCCGCTGCGGCCGCGTCGTCGTGAAGCGCGTCGGCGTAGAGCTCGGCGATTGCGAGGAGCTCGCCCACGCGTTGGTCGGCTCCGACCAGATTCGCGAGGCGCCTCCGCCGCAATTCGATCGCACGCTTCGCGTCGTTGTTCTCGGTCGCGAGATTCACGAGCGCGAAGAACGCGCTCGTGAGCTCGGGATTGGCCGACAGCGCCTTCTCGAAATTCGACTCGGCTTCACGTTGCTTGCCCTGGGCGCGCTTCAACTCCCCGATGTGAAGATAAATGGACGCGCGGGTTTTCAGGTCCCGGGGATCCGCCACCATGAGCGCGGCCTTGTATCCGGCGAGGGCCTCGGACAAGGCGCCGCGTTCGCGGGCGTCGTTGGCCAGCTTGACGAGCGGCTCGACGGTAGGCAGCGACGGCTGCGTCGCGCGCGGCTCGGGGATGACGGCCACGTCCGCGACCGGGTCCCAAGACCGGTCGATGACCGACGACGCGCTGTCGCGAGCGGGGCGGACGGCTCCTTGCGGATCGTCTTCGATGCCCGGAGAAGCCGCTCGCTGGAGTGAGACGATGACCAGGTCCTTCTGCGAGCCCACGAAGGCGAAGCTTTGAACACGAGGATCGAACGCTCCGGTCGCGCGGAGCTCGTCAAGAACGCTGGACATTCGCGCTTCCCCGAGCTCGTTTCGCGTCTCGGCTGCGTCGATCATTGCAAGCACGTGACTCGTGAACGGCCAGGCTGCGGCCTCGGGGGGCGAGTGCGATCGAACACCGATCGCCGCCCCAAAACCGTTCGCACGCGCTCGCAAGGCACCGACGATCCGTTCGACATGCCCCGCCGCGAGGATGGGGTCGTTCTCGTAGCCCGCGTGATACGCCTCGACGACGAAGAGCGCCGCCGAAGGTCGTCGTGATGCCACGGCGGCGCCCATCAACTGAAGCTCCACCGGGCGCTCGTCCGGTCTTGCGTCTCCCTCGACGAGAAGGACTGCTGCGTCCTCGCGCGAGCCGATCGCTGCGGCGATGTATACGACCAAATCGTCGTTTGAAGTCACTCGCTCCACGGCACGCTCGAATGCGAACGCGAGGTCCGCAGTCGTCGGGACGAACATCAGGAGACGGCCGCCGCGCGCCAGAGCGGCACAAACGGGCCCCACGGGCTCGGGTGCCGCAAAGACGCTTGCCCCCGGATGCAGGTGGAAGCGGGGCGGCGCGACGACGACGGCGTAGCGCATTATCGTGGGGGAGCTTAGCGCGCTTTTGCCCCGGGACTCGCGCGTCGGCGCTGCAGGATCGAAGCTCGACGGGGGGCCTCGTTGTAGTTTTGCACGGCCGTAACGGGTCGAGCTGAACCATGAGGGAGGACGGCGAGCGGCGTGCATAGCCACCGTACTCGGGAGACCTTGGCTCGGCCGTGGAAGCTTTCGATGGATACGCCCTTGTCGTAAAGCGTAACCGCTCGCTTTTCGCGATTGCGGCCATTGGGGCGATTCTTGGCGCGGGTCTCGTGTTCGAAGGTCCGGCGAGGGCCGCACAGGCGGGCGCCTTCATCGTCTGGGTCGCGACGGGGCTCCTCATCCACCTCTGGAGGCGCAATCCCGCTACGGATGGCGCCCGGGTTCGGGTGCACGCGGATTCACGCGGCCTCCTCATCGAAGGGCGGCTCCGTCTCGAGGCGTCGCGCATCGCCGTGGGCTGGCTCGAGCCTAGACGATGCGGGCTGCCGCGCGTCCACCTGGGCGCTCGAGGTCTCGCACGCGACGTCACTCTCGCGGTGCCCAACCGGGAGTGCGGCCGCGCGCTGTTACGTGCGCTGAGGGTCGACCCGACACACGTGGCCGCGCACTCCTGGGCCTTGGCTCGGCCCTTGGCGGAGCGGCGACTTCTCGCGCCGGCGCTGACGGCCGTGGGGCTTTTCCTTGCGCTCGGCTTCGTGGCCGGTCAATCGACCGCGGCGCTCGCGCTCGGGGTCGTCGCGCTGGGCGTGCTCCTAGTCGGAGCCGCCACGCCCACGCGCGTGACAGTCGGAGCAGACGGGTTACTCATCGAATGGCTCGGAACCAGACGGTTCGTCGCCTGGTCGAGCATTTCCTACATCGAGGCTCTCGAGCAACGCGTGGTGCTAGCACTCGAGGAGGGCGAATGGCTCACGCTATGGTCGCCCAGTGTGCCCGAGCTCCATTCTACGGAGTGCGACGTCCTTCTCGAACGAATCAACCTCGGATGGCGGGGCGCGCGCGGCCGGACCGACAACCACGCCGCGCATCTGGTGCAGCGCGCCGGCGGAGATACGCGCGAATGGGTTCGCTCCGTGCGCGGGATCTCGACCGCCTGGGTCGGGTACCGGACCGTCGCGGTGCCGGCGGACCGGCTTTGGGGCGTCGTCGAAGATCCGACGGTGGACTGGACGCGTCGTACGGGTGCGGCGCTCGCGCTTGGCCCTTCGCTCGATGCCCAGGGCCGGACTCGGCTCAGAGCAGCGGCGGCTTCGTGTGCAGAACCTCGCGTGCGCCTCGCCTTGAAGGCGGCCGCGACGGCGAGCGGGGGAACGGCAGACGAGGAGCAGCTGGCCGCGGCGCTCGACGCGATCGATGGCGAGGAGGGCCCCAGCGCCGAGCACGGATCGTGGCTCAGGCGATGAGCCGCGAGCGCGCTCGTTGGCGGTCCTCCGACACGTGCGATTTGCCGGACGCGAGAGAGCCCGCTCTCGGCCATGTCTACCGGCTCCTGCCAATCAGGCTCGCTCGCATCACAGCGCTTTCGTCGCCGAAGCGCTCGGCGATGCGCGCGGTCACTTCTTCGAGCGACCGGCGCTTTGCGGCCTGCGCGTCGGGAAAGAGGGTGGCGATCGGTGGACCGCCTTCTATCCCGCTGACGCTGACTCCCGTCAATCGCACGCGGCGCCCCTCAATCGGCACGCGCCCGAGAAGATCGACCGCGGCGCGGTAGATCGAGTCCGTATCCTGCACAGGCTCGGGGAGCGTGGCGCGCCGTGTTCGAAGCGTGAAGTCCGAATACTTGATCTTCACGGCCACGGTGCGGGCCGATAACCCCGCTCGCAGAAGGCGCCGTGCGACCCGCCCGGCGTGTCCGAGCAGCGTTCGGGCGATCGCGTCGGCGCCGACCAGGTCTTCCTCGTAGGTCAACTCGGCGCCGATCGACCGCGCGAAGCCGTTTGCCACGACGCTACGATCATCCGACCCACGCGCGAGCCTGGCGACCTCAGCCCCCCACGCTCCGAGCACGCGCTCGAGGACGACCTCCCCGGCCCGCGCCAAATCGCCGATCGTCGCGTAACCCAGCGCTCGCATCTTGGGCGCTGTCTTCGGACCGATCCCCCACATTCGCTCCACCGGGAGCGGATCGAGAAACGCGGCGACGTCCTCCGGCTGCACGACGAGCAAGCCATCGGGCTTGCCGAAGTCGCTCGCCACTTTGGCGACGAACTTGCACGGCGCGACCCCGGCCGAAACGGTGAGTCCGATCTCGCGCCGGACATCGGCCTTGATTGCGGCGGCGATCGTCCTACCGTCCCCGAAAAGCCCGCGGCTCGCAGTCACGTCGAGAAACGCCTCGTCGAGCGATAGCGGCTCGACGAGCGGCGTGAACCGTCGCAATATCGCCAGCGCCTCGTCGCTTGCCTGCGCGTAGCGATCGTGGCGGGGTGCGACGACGATTGCGTTCGGTGCGCGACGAACCGCCTCCGCCATAGACATCGCCGAGCGCACGCCCATCGGGCGGACCTCGTAAGACGCGGCGAGGACGACTCCGCGGCGCGAGCGGCCACCGACGATGACCGGCTTGCCACGCAGCGCCGGATCGTCGCGCTGCTCGACCGACGCGTAGAAGGCGTCCATGTCGACGTGTAAGATTGTCTTCAAGCGATTCGAGTGTAGTCCACGTCGCGCAGGGGTTGGTGGCTTGTATGCAGTGGCTCGCCGGAGATTGAAACACGATGCCGGAAGATGGAATCGAGACTCAGGAGCTGAAAGAGAAGCTGGACGAGGCACAGGAGCACGGTCGGCACGCGGGGAACGAAGGTTCGTGGATCACGCTTCTTTCGCTCTCGACTCTGAATCCCCCTACTGGTCAAGCGAGGGCGCGCTTTTTTCGTCGTCTCCGTTGTTTTTCTGGCAGTGGGCATGGAGCTGTCCTGTGAGCCCAGTTGGGCGGTGAGATGCCGGTGT
>JBAULD010000881.1:0-1659 GCA_049578005.1 Polyangiaceae bacterium | reverse complement strand
GCCCCGTTCCCGAATCCGTCGGACGCGGGCGACGACGAGGCGGGGGGCAGCGGCGAAGACAAGCCGCAACCGGCGGCTGCGGCGGCGTAGGATCGCGTCTTCGCCGCGCCGCCGATCGACCCCCCCCGACGCGCGACGCGCGCGGGGCTCGTGGGGGGAGCCTGACGCTCGAGCTCGACTACAGGCCGGTCTGAACGCAGGCCGCCAGGGCGGCACCGGTCATCGTCTGGCAAGCCCCGCCCGTCGCTGCCGAGCAGGTCTGGCAGATCGCACAGTCGGTGAGCACCGTTGCCGTCGCGCAGGTCTGGTGGAGGCATTCGCCCGGCGCGTTGCTCGAGCTGCAGTTCCAGCCCGTCGGACACGGGTTGGTCGGGTCGCAGTAGATCGCGGGATCCGGGATGAGCTTGTCGCCCGCGCCCACCTCGGTGACCTTGCCGTACTGCGTCGCCACCTGATTCAGGTACGTGTAGACGGATTCCAAGTCACCGAGCGTCAAGTTCTTGAGAAACGTCCAGGGCATCGGGAAGGCGACCCGCCCCTGGGGCGCGGGATCCTCCGCGTGGATGCCCTCGGTGATGAGTGTCTCGAAGGTCGCGAAGTCGACATTCGACTTGTTGAAGAACCCGTTGGTACTGCCGATGAGGTTCGCGGAAGCGGAGCGGGTGTACCCGAAGATCTGCTGCACGGGCGGCGGCACGCCCAGGACGCCCAGGTCGAAGACCTGGCCGCCGGTCATGTACGCGGCCGTGTCGATCGCGCCCGTCGCCGCGTTGTCGATGTTCGTATGGCACCCGCTGCAGTCGCCGATCGCGTTGACGATGTACGAGCCTCGCCCGAAGAGCGAGAGCGTCGTCGCGTCGAGTGCACCCGTCTGGACCTGGGTCAGCGGGTTGAGGGCCAACCCGCGCAGAATGAACCCGGGATCGGGGACCGGCGCGGACGAATCTGCACCCGTGGGGGTCGTCTCGGGCGGGAGCGGCGTCCCTGGCGCGGCCTGGTTGCCCGCCGTGTACGCCGAGGGCTCGACAGGCAGTCCGGTCGGCGGCGCGACGGTAGCGGTCTTCGAATCCGTCGGCACCTTGTTCGAGACGGCCGGAATCGCGCGGAGATAGGCATAGACCGACCGCAGGTCGTCGAGCGACATCCATCGGAACGTCAGCCAGGGCATGACGAGCATCGACTGGGTCGGGGACGCGCCGGACGCTACCCCGTGGTAGTCCGCGCCCGTGCGCATCGCGCTGATGAACTGCGCCAGGGTCAGCTGAAGCCCCGTTGTGGGATCCGGCGTGAGGTTACGGGCGAAGACGGTGAAGCCCGGCGTTGCGAACGTGAGTCCCGTGCAAGCGGGAGGACCCGCGTCGGGGGTCGCGCAGCCGCCGCCGAGATAGGTCGGCGCGGCTCCGTGACAGCTGGGGCAATCGGAGAGCGCATTCACGATGTAGCTGCCGTTGCCGACCAGCTCGAGCTGACTCGACGTGAGCCCCGTCAGACTCAGGGGGACCGGAGCAATGGCGAGCCCTTGCCTCGCTGCTTCCGAGATGACGACGGCCGGGCCAGGGGGGCCAGCCTCTCCGGCCGGACCTTGCGGCCCAGCCTCTCCAGGGGCCCCCGGTGCGCCGGGTGCCCCCGCTTCGCCCGCTGCCCCCGGGGCGCCTGGGA
>JBAULD010000880.1:0-2856 GCA_049578005.1 Polyangiaceae bacterium | reverse complement strand
ACCGTGGAGGTGCGGTCGCGGTGCGTCGTCGGGCAAGAGGCGCGATACGACGAGGAGCAGATCGCGTATCACTACGATCGCGCGGCTACGGTGGCGCGGCTGCGGGGCGGGGAGATTTGAAGTGAAGGGGCGCAAAGAGACGCTGCGGAAAGTTTCGTTGGGCATGCCCGCCGACGTGCTTCGGTTGGCCAAGAAAGAGGTCGCTGCGGGCGGGGCGAAGTCGCTGAGCTCGTTCGTCAGCGAAGCAGTCGACGAGAAGCTCCGGCGCGACGAGCTCACGGCGATCCTCGACGCAATGGACGTGGAGCACGGAAAGCCGGGTAAGGTCGCGACGATATGGGCACGGCGCGTCCTCGAGCGCTCGTCCTAGACGCAGGCGCGGTCATCGCGTTCGAGCGAGGGATCCCGACGTGCCGGCCCGCCGGTCGACGCCGCTGGCCCGTTGGTGACGCCGAGCGAGAGCGCGTACGATGCGCGGATGGGACAGCGGAGCCGCACCGAGACCGTGGCGTCGGTCATGGCGGCGTTGCTCGCGCGCCGGACGTGGTCGCAGGCCGATCTCGCACGCGAGGTCGGCGTACGAACCGAAGCCCTGCGCAGAGTGCTCGAGGAGCTGAGCGCGGGGGGGATTCCGGTCCAGAGCGAGAGGGACCACCCGCACGTTTACTGGAGCCTCCCCAAGACATGGTTCCCCGGCGGTGTCCTCTTTACGAAGGACGACGTGCCCGAGCTTTTGCGGCAGCTCCGGCGACTGCCTCGGAGCAAGGCGCGTGAGCGGCTTCTCGCCGCCCTCGTGGAGCAGCTCCCGGCCCGAGAGAAGGGAATTGCCGACTCCCCGGTTCTCGCTCGCCAGGCGAGTGAACATGAAGAACAGCACGTGCCGGCCGTGGAAGACGCGGCCGTCCGCAAAGTGCCCCTCTTCATGCGGTACCTCACGGCGAGCCGCGGCCGGATCAGCGATCGGCACGTCTCGGTTCATCTGGTCGATGTCGGCCCGCCGGCTCGTTTCATCGCGACGTGCCATCGCAACGGGGACCTTCGTTGGTTCCGGGTCGACAGCATCGTCCATGCGCGCCTCGATGAGCGCGAAGCGTTCCGGGAGTGCTCCGTGAGTGCCGTGGCCGCATTTCGCGCGGCGAGCCTCGATGGATACAAGGGCGAAGGGTCTCCCGTCGCATGCTCGTTCTTCGTGCGCGAACCGGAGTCGAACTGGGTCGCAAACAGCCTGCTCGACGGAATGCGGGTGGAGAGCTTGCACGATGGGATCCGCGTCCGAATCGAAACGAGCGGTGTCCTGCGCCTCGCGCGTTTCGTCGTGGCCCTCGGCGACGCGGCGCGGCCCGAAAACCAGGCCCTGGCGGAGGCCGTGGCCGAGATCGCCCAGGGCGCACTGCAGCAAGCGCGAGACGCCTTGCAGGCCCTGGAACCGGCATCGGTCCCGTTCGAGCCTCGAGGTGGACCTGCGCAGCCGCGCAGCGACGTCTAACCGCGTGGGCGATTCGACGAAGGGACGCGCGCATCCTGACGACCGCGCCCGAGAAATCGAGGCGCGAGATCCCGGAGAGCCCAGTCATGCAAGCCGCGCCCATTTCGACTCGCCCCGCGAACGAGAACGCCCACGCCGTCCGCCTTGTTCTTTGCGTGACGGACGCCGAGGTCGTCGACGAACTGGAGGAGCGCCCGGAAGGTCCTGATCGCGAGGCCTTCGCCAAGCAGGCCCTCCGAATCGGTGTGCTCGCGTTGCGACAGGCTAGCGGCGCAATCGACGCCCAGTCCATCCAGCGCGAAGCGGACCGGATGCTCGCTTCCCTACGGGAGGCGCTCTCCACCCACACTTCCCAAACGACCTCCGCGCTGGGACGACTGCTCGACGGCGCGCTCCGGGCGCAGCGGGACGAAGTTCTCCGAGAGTTTTCAACCGACCGACCCGACTCGGCTCTTTCGCGCCTCATGAGCGACCTCGGATGCGCGAATGGCAAGCTGCGTGGCGAGCTCGCCGAGGATGTCGCCGTCATGGCGAACGCGCTCTCACTCGACAACGAGCAGGGTGCCCTCAGCCGCTTTGTCGGGCGCGTCGAGAAGGCCCAGCGATCCATCCTCGACCAGTTTTCCTTCGATTGCGAGGATTCGGCGATCCGCCGTCTCTCGTCGACGCTCGACGACACGCGGGCCACCGTCGAAAAGAGTCTCACTCTGAACGACAAATCGTCTCCCCTGTCGCGCATCCGCGACGAGCTCATGTCCGTCGTGACCGCGACGGCCGAGGCGAATGCCCGGTTCCAAAGTGACGTGCGCACGACGCTCGAGACCTTCCGCGTGAGGCGGCAAGAGGCGGCGCGGAGCTCGGCCCACGGGCACACGTTCGAGTACGCGGCCGCGGAGCTCTTGCAGATCGAGGCGCAGCGAGCCGGAGAGGTATGCGAGCGTCTCGCGGGCACACCGGGGAGAGAAGGCCGCAAAGTGGGCGACTACGTATTGACCTTCGGACCGGAGAGCGCCGCCCCCGGCGCCCGCATCGTCTGCGAGTGCAAGGCGGAGAAGGGCTACACGGAGGCGAAGGCGCTCGAGGAGCTCGCGCTCGCGCGAAAGAACCGGGACGCGCAAGTCGGGATATTCATCGTCGCGCGCGAGAGCGCGCCCGAGGGGTTCGACCCGTTTCGCAGGATTGGCATGGATCTCCTCGTCATCTGGGACGCGGAGGACTCGGACACGGACGTGTATCTCAAGGCGGCGTTATCGGTTGCGAGAGCTCTCGTCGTGAGAGAGCATGGCGAGTCCGGACGTTCGGAAGCGGACGTGCGGGCGATCGAACAGAGCGTACGCGCCATCGAGCGATCCGTGATTGCCGTCGAAGGG
>JBAULD010000879.1:0-4775 GCA_049578005.1 Polyangiaceae bacterium | reverse complement strand
ATCTGGCCAATGCGATCGCGATCCTCATCGTCACCGCCTGGAACTTCTGGCTGAATCTCAAATTGAGTTGGCGCGTCACCGCTCCGAACCCGAAGCTCTAAACCCTTCGCGGACTGGTCCCCGGGGGCTGCTCGTACCAGCCCGGGTCATCGTAGCTCGAGAGAGCTTCACGGACCTTGAGGACCGTGAACATCCCTCCCATTTCCACCGGGCCGAACGGGCCCTTGCCCGTCATCATCGGAAGTGTGTTTTTCGGGCGGCCCATCTCCATCATGTCGCCCATGCCGCCCTCGCCCATCGCCATGTAGCCGGGGAGGAGCGCGCGCACCTTGGCTTCGGCGCTTCCTTGCGCGACGCCCAGCATGTTCGGAACATCGTGGCGCATCGCGTTCATCGTGTGGTGGGACTTATGGCAATGAAACGCCCAGTCGCCGGGCTCGTCCGCAATGAACTCGATGTCGCGCGTGGATCCGACCGGCACGTCGACCGTCGCCTGCGCATAGCGCGCCGTGGCCGGAACGGTCCCGCCCTCGGTCCCGGTGACCACGAAGCGGTAGCCGTGGAGGTGAATCGGGTGGCTGTCCATGCTGAGGTTACCGAAACGCACGCGGACCCGATCGCCTTTTTTCGCGACTAGCGGCGCAGTTCCAGGCCACGCCCGGCTGTTGAACGTGAACAAGTTGAAGTCCGTCATGACGGCGGGGTTCGGCGTTGCGCCGCCGGGAGGCACGAACCACTCGTGGAGCATGATTGCAAAATCGCGGTCGACGTTCTCGCGCCCGCGCGGATGGACGATGAAGAAGCCCATCATGCCGAGCGCCATTTGCACCATTTCGTCCGAATGGGGGTGGTACATGAGCGTGCCGTGCTGCCTCAACGTGAACTCGTAAGCGTACGTCTCGCCCGGCTCGATGTGAGGCTGGTTCAGTCCGGCGACACCGTCCATCCCGTTCGGAAGTAGCGCTCCGTGCCAGTGGACACTCGTGCGCTCGGGCAGCTTGTTGGTCACGAGGATCCGCACGCGGTCGCCTTCGACGGCCTCGATCGTGGGGCCGGGCGTTTCTCCGTTGTATCCCCAGCAGTTCGCGACCATTCCCTCCGCGAACTCCCGCTTGATCGGCTCGGCGACGAGCCGAAACTCCTTCACGCCGTGATCCAGCCGCCACGGAAGTGTGGATCCGTTCGGCGTGACGACCGGCATGTAGACGCCGCGCTGCGTGGTCCCTGCCCGGAGAGGCAACTCGTCCCCGGCCGCGAGCGTGTCCTCGAGCAACATGGCCCCTCCGAAGAGGGCCGCACTGGAAGCAATGACTTCGCGTCGGTTCATGGTCGGTCGGCTCCGCGCTCAGGAGTGCGAATGAAGATTCTCGCGTACAGGCTCAGGCGAGTCGACTCGTGGCGGTGATGGCGGCCTGCTCGGGGGAGGAGGCGGACGTTCGACGAGCGGCCCGCCCAGGGCCCGTTCGAGTTCGGCGCGTGCGCTCCAATAGTCGCGCACCGAGTCGATGTACTCCCCATACGCGGCAACCTCGGCCTGCTTGGCTGCGATGAGCTGGTACACCCCGACGAGCATCGCGTCGTACTCTTGTTGCGACAGAGCTACGACCTCTTCGCGCGTCGGGATGATGAGGGACCGATATTGCTCCGCGGCCTGCCGCGCGTAGCGAAGACGATCGTGAGCGCCCCGCACCTCCGATCGGACCTGCACGACGCATTCCTCGAGCAGACGTTCGCTCTTTCTTAGCTGCGCCTCGAGCCGGGCGATCTGAGCTTGCCGTTGGTCGAAGAGTGGCAGCTCGAGCGATGCGCGCGGACCAAGCGCGATATGGCCGTCCTTCAATCGCGCGACATCGACGCCGATGTCGATGACGCCGGTCCATCGGCTCGATCGGGCTAGGTCAAGCGCGTAGCTCAGGGTCTGTATCTCTTGTCGAAGAGCCGCGAGGTCGAGCCGGTCGCGAAGCGCCTGCTCTTCCAGTGGGCCGATCGAGGGATCGCTGACGGGGAGGTCCGGTAACCGCTGCGCCGCTCGCCAAGACCGCTCGGGTAGACCCATGAGCCGCGTGAGCCGCTCGCGTGTCGCATCCACTCCCTCTTCGCTGTGGACCACGTCGAGGCGCGCTTGCAAGTACTGCGTCTTCTCGTTTGCGACGGCAAGCTCACTGACGTTCCCGGCGCCGGCCTGCTGCTCGGCGAGCTCGAACGATGCCTCCTCGGCTTGAGCCATCGTCTGGCGCACGGTGAGTTCCTGCTCCGCCGCTTGAACCGCGTAGAACGCGATTTTCACCTGAGCGGCCACATTCAAGACGGCGTTTCCGACACGGAACTTCGCAGCGTCGAACTCCGCCGCGGCCACTTTCTTCCTCGCCGGGATTAGGAGCAAGTCGAGA
Source organism: Polyangiaceae bacterium (assembly GCA_049578005.1). Taxonomy (GTDB): domain Bacteria; phylum Myxococcota_A; class Polyangia; order Polyangiales; family Polyangiaceae; genus Palsa-1150. The sequence goes on along the minus strand of JBAULD010000879.1, from coordinate 2,385 downwards.
AACGTTTGCGTCACCCCGACGATGAGATTCGGGTCGAGCGCTTCGCGCTCCGCCGTCGTAATGTCTGCCGAGAAGACGGGATTGCGGGGCAAACCGGCTTGGACGACGTCGGCCTGGCCGAGGCTCAAATCCTCGTAGATGGCCTGAAGCTCGGGGCTGTTCAAAAGCGCAACCTGGACGGCGCCGTCGACGGAGAGGGGACCTGCCAAGAGTGCAGCCATACGCCGATCGAGGTTCCGATCGTCGCGAGCGTCCTCCTTCCATCGCAGGCGATGGCCGGTCCGCTGCTCGACGGTTCTTTCCATGTCACGAAACCCGGGGACGGCGGACGTCGACGCGCAGCCGGCGACGAGCGTTACTACGGCCGTTCGCGCAAGGCGGAAGGCGTCGCTTCCGAAGCAGGTCGTCACTCTTCAGCCAATCCTCTGCCGGAGTTCCGGCTTTTCTTGCCGACCCTCACCATATGGGACCAAATCCCGGCGCTTCACCCGATCGCGTGTGGCGTACCTCCCGGTTCGTCTGGCGCGAGCAGGACCTTCCCGCTCGTCTGTCTCGATTCGAGCGCGCGGTGCGCGTCGGCCGCCTTCGAGAGGGGCACCACGCGATCGACGCGAACTTTCAGCTCACCGCGACTCATCCAACGCAGCACCGCCTCGGCACGGGTGACGAGCTCGTCGCGCGTGCCGACGTAATTGCCGAGCGTTGGCCGGGTCACGTAGAGCGATCCGCGCGCGTTGAGGATCTGCAGGTCGAAGGGAGGCACCGGACCGCTCGACTGGCCAAAGAGCACCATCAAGCCTCGCGGGCGCAGGCAGGAGAGCCCCTTGTCGAACGTGGTCTTGCCGACCGAGTCGTAGACCACGTCGACCCCGCGACCGCCGGTCTTCGCGCGCACGACCTCGTCGAATGCCTCCCGAGTGTAGAAGATGATCTCATCGGCGCCGGCCTCTCGCGCGAGCCGCGCTTTTTCCTCGGTCGATGTGGTTCCGAAAACCCGCGCACCTGCGCGCTTGGCCATCTGGACGAGCAGCAGGCCCACGCCTCCGGCGGTCGCATGAACGAGACACGTGTCGCCTGGTTTGAGCACGAACGTCGCGTGGGAGAGGTAGTGCGCCGTCATGCCCTGCAGCATCGCAGCCGCCGCGTCACGGGCGGAAACCCCGTCAGGCACGGCAACCAGCTTCTCCGCGGGCGCGATCACGTGCGTCGCATACGAGCCGGGCACACCCGCCCAAGCCACGCGCTGTCCGATCCGTAGACCCACGGTCCCGTCGCCCAGGGCTTCGACAACCCCCGCGCCCTCGGCTCCAGGGATGAACGGTAGGTTTCGCGTGTATCCGGCGCCGCCGGTCCTCGCATAGACATCCATGAAGTTGACGCCGGCAGCCTCCACGCGGACGAGCGCGTGCCCGGCTCCGGGTTGGGGCGTGGGCAGATCCACCGGCGTCAATACCTCGGGACCGCCAAAGCGCTCGATACGGATGGCCCTCATGGTGAGGGGAAATATGGCCGCGGATCGGTCGAGTCAAGCTACGCCAGGATCGATCCCGCGCGCGCGGTGTGCTCGAACATTGTGAGAAGAGCTTTCATGTCCCGGGCGGGTGCCGCCAACCAGCCAGAGCCTCGGCCCGATTGGGAGGAGGCGACGCGGTCACGAACGGGCTCTTGGCTTCGCCCGCGGGGACGAGCTTTCGATAGAGCTTGCACGCTTGAGAGTCGGTGGTCATCGTCTTTGCCAGCGCCTGGACGAGGCCTGCTGCGGCGTCCGTCGTGTAAAGTTCGAAGTGGTCGTAGTCGGGGTACATTCCGTGTTGAGCCTCCGCTTCGTCGTCGATCCCGGCCAACATCCAAAAGAGAGCGCCGTTGCCTCCGCGTCTTTCGACGAGATCATGCCAACGGGTATACGCCTTGCGCCGTCGGGCGTCGTCCGTGATGAGGCCATCGGCGCGCCTCCGCGCGATGATTCCATACTCCTCGAGTAGCGTGGGCTTTCCCGCCGATCGCGCGGCCTCGATATGATCCTCGATCCACTTGTTCGCCCAGCTCGTCGGATGGCCCCACGTCTCCGGGTAGAGGTGATACGTGCCGAAGTCGACGTGCTTCACGGCAAGCAAGGCAAGGTGATCGACGCCTTCGCTGCCGTCGTAATGGGATGACGTTCCGTTCGCGAAGAACCCCTCGTCTCCCACGGAGATCAGATGGTTCGGGTCGACGGACCTTATGAAGGTGGAGGTCACGTCCGCCCATTTGGTCAGAATCGCGGGCGTGCACGCGGACGGATGATCGAACTCGCCGGCGTTGATGCACCGCGGCTCGTTGGCGAGCTCCCAGCCGAAAATCGTCGGATCGTCACGATAGAGCGAGCCATTGATGGAGTTCCTTCGG
>JBAULD010000878.1:0-3079 GCA_049578005.1 Polyangiaceae bacterium | reverse complement strand
GAAGTACGCTCCGCGCGCTCAACACCGGGCTCGCTTGCCCTCGACGAAAATCGCCGGGCTTCTCGTGCAGCGCCCGTCGAGATGGCATCAATCGAGTGGACGGCTCGCGGGTTCGGGCAGGCTCGCTTGCGCTCGACTACCCCTGGCGTCCCTTGCGTCCCTTGCGTTTGTCTCCCGCTCCTTTGAAGCCTGGGCGAAACTTGGCTGCCGTAAGGCTAATCTCCCGTTCGCGCGCTGCGCGGTCCGGATGTCGCTCCCATCGTCTTTCCACCCAGCTGTCTGTACTTGGTTCGAACGCACGTTTGACGGGCCGACCCTCGCCCAGTCGCGTGGATGGGCGGAGATCCTCGCCGGTCGCGACACGTTGATCGCGGCGCCGACGGGGTCCGGCAAGACGCTCGCGGCATTCTTGGCCAGCCTCGACTCGCTCACCCATCGCGCAGAGGCAGGAGAGCTCGGCGAAGGGGTCGATGTCCTTTACGTTTCGCCGCTCAAGGCGCTGAGCAGCGACGTGCAGAAGAATCTGGACGCTCCCCTGGCCGGCATCGCCGCCGCGGTCCGCGAACGAGGGCTGGACCTGCCTGCCATCCGGAGCGCCCTTCGTACCGGCGATACGACCGCCGCTGCGCGGGCGGCGATCGTGCGGGCGCCGCCGCACATCCTGATTTCGACGCCGGAGTCGCTTTACCTGATGCTGACCGCTGCGCGCACCCGCCCTCTCTTGAAGCGCGTTCGCACCGTGATCATCGACGAGCTGCACGCGCTCATGCGCGACAAGCGCGGGAGCCACCTCGCTCTTTCGCTCGCACGCCTCGACGCGCTGGCGGATCGGCGTCCGCAGCGCATCGGCCTTTCCGCGACGGTGCACCCCATCGACGCCGCCGCGCGCTTTCTCGCCGGTCCCGACCGTCCGTGCGCCGTGGTCGATGTCGGTCATCGACGCGACGTGGATGTCGCGATCGAGATGCTCGGAACCGAGCTCCAGGCGGTCGCCACGAACGAGCAGTGGGGCGAAATGTACGATCGGCTGGCTGCGCTCATCCGCGAACACCGGACGACCCTGGTCTTCGTCAACACGCGGCGGACCGCCGAGCGTGTCGCGCACCACCTCGGAGAGCGCCTCGGCGAAGACCGTGTCTCGGCGCACCACGGAAGCCTGGCGAAGGAGCGGCGGCTTCGCATCGAACAGCGCCTGAAGACCGGCGAAATGCAGGCGATCGTGGCCACCGCGTCGCTTGAACTCGGAATCGACGTCGGATCGGTCGACCTCGTCTGCCAGATAGGTTCGCCCCGGGCCGTGACCACGTTTCTCCAGCGCATCGGTCGTTCCGGGCACGCCCTGGGTCGGACCTCGCTCGGACGGCTGTTCCCCACGACGCGCGACGAATTGGTCGAGTGCGCCGCGCTCGTCCGCGCCGTCGATGCAGGGAAGCTCGATCGCGTCGAGAGCCCCGAGGCGCCGCTGGACGTCCTCGCCCAGCAGATCGTCGCCGAGTGCTCGGCGCGGGACTGGAGCGAGGACGATCTCTTCGCGCTCGTGCGCAGCGCGGCGCCTTTCGCGTGCCTTGCCCGATCAGAGTTCGACGACCTGGTCGTGACACTATCCGAAGGGCTCGCCCCCCGCCTGGGCCGCGGAGGGGCGCTGCTCCACCGCGATCGGATTCACGGGGTCCTGCGCGGAAGGCGCGCGGCGCGAATCGTCGCGCTCACCAACGGCGGGGCCATTCCGGACGTCGCCGACTATCGCGTCGTGCTCGACCCCGACGAGACCCTCGTGGGGACCGTCAACGAGGACTGGGCGATCGAAAGCATGGCGGGAGACGTGTTCGTCCTCGGGTCGTGCTCGTGGCGGATTCGTCGCGTCGAATCGCGCAGCGGTGTCCTTCGCGTCGAGGACGCGCAGGGACAGCCGCCGACGCTGCCCTTTTGGCTCGGGGAGGCCCCGTCTCGATCATGGGAGCTTTCGGAAGAAGTGAGCCGGCTGCGCGAGGACGTCGCGAGGGCGCTCGACGAAAACCGGGACCCGCGGGTCTGGCTTGCGCGCGAGTGTGCCCTCCCGGCCGCCGGGGCCGCGCAGATCGCGGCGTACGTGGGGGCCGAGCGCGACGCGCTCGGCGTCGTACCGACCATGACCGACGTCGTCTTCGAGCGCTTCTTCGACGAAGGCGGCGGGATGCAGCTCGTGATTCACGCTCCGTTCGGAGCGCGGGTCAACCGAGCCTTCGGCTTGGCCCTTCGAAAGCGGTTTTGCGTCTCCTTCGACTTCGAGCTTCAGGCCGCCGCGACGGACGACGCCATCGTTTTGTCCATCGGGGCCAGCCAAAGCTTTCCGCTCTCGGACATGTTCCGCTTCGTCCAGAGCCACCAGCTCCAGCGGATCCTCGAGCAGGCGATCTTGGCGGCCCCGATGTTCGGAACGCGCTGGCGATGGAACGCGACCCGTGCGCTCGCCGTTCTCCGTTACGATCGCGGGCGAAAGGTGCAGCCCTTTTTGCAGCGCATGCGCGCCGACGGCCTGCTGGCCGCCGTCTTTCCGGCCCAGGTGGCTTGCCAGGAGAACGTCACGGGGCCGATCGAAATCCCCGACCACCCGATCGTGCGTCAAACCGTGCGCGACTGCCTGCACGAGGCAATGGACCTCCAGCGGCTCACCCATATTCTGGAGCGCATGGAGAGCGGCGAAATTCGGCTCCACGCGCGTGACACGACGGAGCCCTCCGCGTTTGCGCACGAAGTGCTGAACGCCAAGCCGTATGCGTTCCTCGACGATGCGCCGCTCGAAGAGCGACGGACCCGGGCCCTCTCGCTTCGCCGAACGCTCCCCGAGCACCAGCGAGATCTCGGTGCGCTCGACGACCAGGCCATCGCACGGGCCATCGCCGAGGCGCGCCCCGAACCGCGGGACGCCGAGGAGTTGCACGATTTCTTGCTGAGCATGGTGGCCACACCCATCGACGAGGAGTGGCGAGATTGGCTCGACGACCTGGCGCGGGCGGGACGAGCCGCCGCGGTCGATGCGCCTTGCGGCCCGCTCGCGTTCGCGGCCGAGAGTCTGGGCGCGATCGAGGCGCTCTATCCG
>JBAULD010000877.1:0-13073 GCA_049578005.1 Polyangiaceae bacterium | reverse complement strand
TTCGATCCCTTGCCCGCGAGTTTGCGACCAACGGGCCGACGGAGAGGCCAGGACCGTCCCGGCGAGCGCTTCCGGCGGCGCGATGGCTTCGGGCGCCGACCGCTCGGCCATGGCCGGACCAAGCGGGGAAGACATCGCCCGCGGCGGGGTGCGGGCCGCGACGAGGAGCCAAGCGCTCAGCCCCAACCCCACGGCGAGGATTGCTGCGACCGCCATCGGCCGCCGATCGAAGGCGGGGGCGGGCGCGCCGAGGGCGGCGTCGCGAAGCAGTCGAGCCTTGAGCCGTCGCAGCGGGAGTTCTCCCGGGGAGCAATCGGGAAGACTTCGGGCGAGCTGCCGCAGAGCCTCGTCCTCTTCGATTCGCGTCCGACAATCGGCGCATCCACGTACGTGGCGGCGGAAGTCTTCGTTCGCCTTCGCGCCCAACCGTCCCTCGCGGTGCGCGTCGATCTCCCAGAGACGCGGGCAGGGCGAGGCTTTCACTTTGCTCCCCCTTTCCGCAGGGCTTCCTGCAGCTCCTGGCGGGCATGAAACAGGCGAGTTCTCACGGTCGCCGGGGGGATTTCGAGCGCCTTCGCGGCCTCTTCGGTCGAGAGCTGTTCGAGCTCGACCAGGACGAAGACGGCGCGTTTCTTTTCCCCGAGCTTCGCGAGTGCGCGCTCGAGCACCGCGAGCTCTTGTGCGTTGCTTGCCCCACGTTCGGGATCGGCGCTCGGACGAACCACGACGACGTCCGTGAACGCTCGCAGCATCCGCCGGAAGCGACCGGCCCCTCGCCTATGCCGCAGTGCGAGCCGAACACCGATGCCGCAAAGCCAGTTTCTACAGCGCGCGCGACCGTCGTACGACGCGGCGATCTCCGGGAGCTTCATGAAGGCCGTATGAACGACGTCTTCGGCGTGGGCTCCGTCGGGCAGGACGCGAAGGACGGCGCGCCAAACATCGCGGGCGTAGCGGGAGTAAAGTTCGCCGAGCGCGTCGAGATCGCCGGCGGCGACGCTGAGCACGAGCTCGGGGTCCGGCGTCGACTGGCCGTGCACGGCCCGCACGTGTGCGGTCATAGCAGCGCTCCCGATACGCCCAGTCGCAACCCTCCCGACCAGGCGGGGAACGCCGGGATCGTCTGAGCGTCCGTTCCTCCTGCGACGGGAAGTTGGATGTTCGCGGGCCTTGCGAGGAGCGATGGAGCAAGCCCACCGTCGAGGGTGAGCGTGAGCGCCCAGCTCGGGTCGAATGGAATCGAGAGACGGGCCGAAACGTCGAGTCGTAGTGCGGTGTCCGTGTCCACGACGGTCTTTCCTTCGCCGCTCGAGTCGCCGTCGTATTCCATGTGCATCACGACCAAAGAAGGCTCGAACGCGACATCGATGTCCGGGGCGCCGACGTGGAAGCGACGACCGACGCCGACTCCGATGCTCACGTCATTGTACACGTCGCAGTCGACGCCTTGCTGACCGAGACACGCGATAAGCGCCGATCGAACGGCTATCAGCATCAGCCACGGGTCGATGAGGAGGTCCGCCCTCGCTTCGACGTCGAGCACCGAGAGAGCGGTGGGCGCCGTCAGGCGAATCCCTCCGGAGATGCCCGCCCACAACGCAATGGTCCGTCCAGAGGATTCGATTGCGTGGGGCGCGACGCGCTCAGCCGTTCGAGCATCCGCCGGATGCGCGGTGGTTGAAGCTGCCGTCGGCGAACGGGCGAGGGGAGGCGGCGAGGGCGGAGGTGCGGCCGCAGAAGCTGGGGGAGGAGTCGCCGCAGGAGCCGCAGTTGGTTCCGAAGGAATCGTGATGAGCAAACCGATGGCGACCGGGGACAGAACGTCGGGTCCCTTTATCGTTCTGGAGGTGCGCCGTCCGTCGGAGGCCGTGGCGACGATCCGCATGCCCACTTCCTGCGCCTCGATCGAGATTGTCAACGGCTGACACTCCGCCGCGGAGAGCTCCGCGATCTGCTTTCTCAGATTCTCCACGGCCGCGGCCCACTCCGGCGACAGGCCAGACGGTGCCACGACGTGGGCACACGGCTTGTCGGCGCGGGCGCTCGCGACAGGATGGAGCGCTACGGCCATGAGGGCCCCGATGATCGAGAGGGGCCGGCGGACCATAAGCCTCTCCATCTTTGCATACTCGTCGCATTCATTCTTCCTGTGTTCCCCGGAGGTCGGGCCGCTGTTCCCTGCAATCTTTTCGTGAGCACGGAAGGCTCTGCACCGGAATGAACGCCCCTGTCGTCACCGGGCAATGGATTGCGGTTGAGCCACACGTCCACTCAGTGCGTGCAAAGGAGAAGTGATGCGGACTCGTCCCGGTCTTCCCGTCGTGGCATGTTTGCTGGTGCTCCTTGGTGGGACTCTTTCCGCGTGCAGTGCTCCATGGGACTATGTCGGGCCGTGGGACGGCGGCGATTTAGGAGACGACGGAGGCGTAGGTTCAGGGCTCGGCGCCGGATCGAGCAGCGGCAGCTCCCAACTGAGCAATTCGGGCCTCCCCATCGGCACCACCGGTTCGAGCTCCGGGGCCGGGTCGAGTAGCTCTGGGGACGGCGGCTTCGGCGGATCGAGCAGCAGCTCGGGCGGGTCCGGCGTCATCGGATTCGCGAGCTCGAGCAGCTCCGGCAGCTCGAGTTCGGGTGGTGGCAGTAGCTCGGGCGGGGGAAGCAGCTCCGGCATGCGGGGGACAGGCTCGAGTGGGAGCTCGAGTGGCGGCAGCAGCTCCGGCGGTATGACGGCCACGGGCTGTCCGCCGGCCTCCGGTACGGCACCGACTTGGTCCTCCATTTGGAGCGCGGACGGGTTCTCGGGCAGCTGCCACACCTGTCACGGCAGCACGAGCTCCGCGTCGGCCGCGTACACCTGGCTGAAGGGCCAGGGCTATATCAGCGGGATTTCGTCGACCATCGCCACGCAGGGGGGGTCTCCCCTCAAGATATTCGGTGGCAATATGCCGCCCGGCGGAGCGGGCATCAGCACTGCGGCGAAGTGTGCGCTCGTCGATTGGGTCGCAGCCGGAGCCACGAACGACTGAACGGAGAAGAGCGCCGTCGGATCGCGGGACAACCGCGTCAAACGGGCAGTCGCTCGGCGGCGCTCACGATTTGAGCACCATCGATGGTCAGGTTGCCACCTGTGTCCATCGTCACCGCGAAGTGATCGAGGGGATAGCTGGCCGGACCGCGCACGACGTCGCCGTTCACGTCGAACTCGCTTCCGTGGCACGCACAGAAAATGCCTTGGGACGAGACGCTGCCGTTCGTCCCCATGTCGCAGCCGGCGTGCGTGCAGGTCAACGTCATCGCGTACACGCCCCCTGCATCGCGTCCGATGCAGGCCGGCGCGTTGCCCACGACGCGGAGCGACCCGACAGGCAACTGGGAAACGTTCCCGGCCGCGACGGTGCCTACCGGAGCCGGCTGTGCGCCGGCCGAAGAGCATGCGCCCGTTGCCGTCGTCGCTCCGACGCACACGAGAAACCTTCGCCGCGTTAATTCCTTTGTTTTTCGAGTGTCTACGAGTCGGAGCCTTGTCGACTTCATCTTCCCTCGTTCCCCGCAGGGACTGTCGCCGATCTCTCGGCTCCGCGAGTTCGCCGTCCGTGCAAGCAAGTTAGACGCCCGCGGCCGACTCCGGGCCCAGGTGATCCCTGACGGTCCAATATGTTCTGTCAAAGTGGACCGCGAGGCCCTTCCCGCGGCCCACGACGCCGTGACGATCAACGGCCTCGCCTCGCGCCGGCTTTCCTGCCGCCTTCCTTCAGCCAGGGCAGTTTCGAGAGCCAACCGAGGAACGCCTCCTCGTACGCGATTCCCAGTTCGAGCGTCGAAAGCTGAAACTCGTCTTCCGGCAACCCCTCGGCTTCGATCCTCCGGTACTCGTCGAGGCGACGCGCGTGCTCCGCGCGAGCCTTCTCCACGTGCCCGCGCAGCAGATCGGCGGGCACATTGCGCCCGAAAAAGACCGTCAGAACGAGCGGCAAGCGCATGATGTCGGGGCCCGGCTCTCCGGCGATCCAGACGGAGAACGCCTGTTTGCCTGCGGCCGTGATCGCGTACGGAACCTTGTCTCGGGGCCCGGCCCGCTTCTCGGCGACGTACCCCTGGGCCGCGAGAGTCTTGAGCTCGCGGTACACCTGGCTTCGCGTGACGTTCCAGAAGTAGCCGACGGAACCTTCGATGGCCTCGACGAGGTCCCACCCCGTCTTGGGGCCGTCGTGGAGGAAGCCGAGAAGCGAAGCCGCAGTCGCATTGAGCTCGTCGCTTGACATTCTAATGTGGAGGGTCCAAAGAGAGGGTCTGACAGTCCACATAGGACTGACGAAGAAAGAGGGTAGCGACAATGACGACAGTTGCAAACGAGGTTGTTGTTTCGCCGGTCCGTCGCACGGCGGCGCCGCCGCCGTGGGCGCTCGGTTTTCGCTCGCTGGAGGACGAGATTGTCGAGGCGCGGCCGCTCGCGGTCGAGGGTCTCGTGCCCGAAGAGCTTTGCGGTGTCCTTTATCGAATGGGGCCCGCGCGCCACGACGTATACGGCGATCGCTTCGGCTCCTGGTTCGACGGAGACGGGATGGTTCACGCGCTGTCGATCGCGGACGGTCGAGTCACGTACCGGAACCGCTTCGTCACGACTTCCGGAAAGGCCGAAGAGGATCGGGCGGGGAGGCGCCTCTACGGGGGGTTCGCGACGCGCGGCCCCAGCGGTCCCTTGTCGCGCTTCGTGCATCGCAACGATCGGAAGAATCCGGCGAACACGAGCGTCGTCTTCCACGCCGGAAAGCTCCTTGCGCTCTGCGAGGCAGGGCGGCCCTACCGTCTGGAGCCCGAAACACTGGCGACGCTCGGGGAGGACGACCTGGGCGGCGCGCTCTCCACGGACGCAACCTATTCGGCCCACCCCAAGATCGATCCCGAGACGGGAGAGATGTGGAACTTCGGGGTCACCTACGGACGGGACGCGCGGCTTCGGCTGTACCGAACCTCGGGCGAAGGGCGGACCGATGTTGCCGCGAGCTTGACGCTGCCCGTCCCTGCCATGGTTCACGACTTTGCCCTCACGAAGACGAAAGCGGTTCTCGTCATCCCCCCCATCGTGCTTCCGCGTGTGCCGGTCGGCCTCGTTCTCGGACAGCGAAGCTTCGGCGAATCGCTACGGTTCCGACCCGAACTCGGGGTGAACCTCGCCGTCGTGGATCGAACGACGGGCGAGACGCGGTGGTCGCGCACCGGCCCGTTCATGATGTTTCATACCGTCCACGCTTGGGACGAAGGCGACGACGTGGTGATCGATCTTTGCGCCTACGCCGACGGGACCATCATGCGGACGATCGAGGACGTCATGGTGGGAAGCGAGCCGCACGCCGCACGTGCTTACGTCGACCGAGTCCGGCTCGGGCCGTCGGGGCGCGTCGACCGAGCGCGCCGTTCGAGCTGCCCGATCGAGTTCCCGCGTGTTGCGCCGAGCGCGCTCGGTGGTCCGTATCGGATGGTCTACGGAGTCGCCTGGCCGGAGGGCCGGCCATTCCTCGCGCAGCCGGCGGCCATCGACACCGCGACGGGCGAGGCGTCTCTTGCGGCGCTCGGTCCGCAGGAGTTCGCGGGGGAGTGCGTGCCGGTCTCCAAGGCCCGCGCCTCGTCCGAGTCCGACGTCTGGCTCCTCACGCTCGTTCTCGACGGGGCTTCCAGGTCGACGGAGCTACGCGTCCTCGATGGCGCCGACATCGGCGCGCCCCCCGTGGCCAGGGTGCGCCTTCCGCACGTCGTTCCGTTCGGCTTTCACGGGAGCTGGGTTCCGGCAGGGCGCGGTTGAGGAACGCGCGCCGGGTCACACACGAGCGCGACCCGGCGCATCGAGAAGGGTTCGCTAGCGCGTTCAGCGGTGGTGCAGGATGAGCGTGCCGTAGTTACCGGCGGCATTCGTCTGAACGCCGACTGCCCAGACGCCGCCATCCTTCACGGCCGCCACGCTGGAGAGGCCGACGTCACCCGCGCTCGCATTGGGGCTCGGGCTGGGCACGACCGTGAAGCGGCCGTTCACACCCTTTTCGATGAGTGTCTCGTGGTTGTCGGTGGTCCAAGGCGCCCCGCGCGACATCCCGGCGAAGAGTGAGCGGCGAAACCCATTCGGGAAAAAGGCGACTTCGTTTCGCTCCCGTTCCGGTTGGAGCAGGGGTCGGAGAAAGGCGAACGAGCCGGCGCCGAACGCTCGTTCATCCGCTGGCGAGGCGAGGCGCGGGCGTCGAGCGTGTCCCGAGCGACGACGGTGCTTTCAGCTCGCGAGCGAGCCTGAGTGCGGCCGGCAAGTCCTCGGCGATATGGATCATTCCCACGTGTCGGCGCTCGAAATCCGTCTTGTCGAAAATCGACCGCGGCCGCGGAAGCGGGCCCGCGATGATGACCACTTTCTTGCGTTTCACCAAACCCTCGACCGCGTTTTCCAGCGCTGCGAACCCGGTGGCGTCGATGATCGGGACCTTTCCGAGGTGAAGGATGAGCGCGTGAAATGCGTCGCTGTGGCTCGCGTGAAGGGCTTCCATGGCATTCTGGGCGGCGCCGAAAAAGAGCGGTCCGTTGATTTCGTAGAAGCTCACGCCGGGCGGCATGTCGATGAGCCGGTGTTCTTCGGTGTTGTCCAGGGACAGTTTGGTCTCCGTAATTGCGGCCATTCGCCGCATGAAGAGAATGGCCGCGAGCACGAAGCCGACGCTCACGGCGACGACCATGTCGAAGAAGACCGTGAGAAGAAAGCAGGTGACCAGGACCAGGACGTCGCTTCGCGGCGCGATCCGGACCATCCCCGTGAAGTGCCTCACTTCGGACATGTTCCACGCGACCAGCAGCAAGAGCGCCGCCAAGGACGCCATGGGCACGTAGGCGACGAGAGGAGCGAGCACGAGAATCGCCAGAAGAACCACGACCGAATGCGTCGCGCAGGCGATCGGCGAACGCGCGCCTGCGCGGATGTTCGTCGCCGTGCGCGCAAGGGCACCGGTCGCGGCGATCCCCCCGAACAGCGGCGCCACGATGTTGCCGATGCCGAGCGCGACCAGCTCCGAGTTGGGCTCGTGCTTGGTCCCCGTCATGCCATCGGCAATCACGGCGGAGAGCAGACTCTCGATGGCCCCGAGCATCGCGATGGCGAACGCCGAAGGGAAAAGGGCGCGTACGAGCGAAAACGAGAAGGATTCGCCCCAGGGAAGAGCCGGCATGGGCACGACGGGCGGAATTCCCGCCACGTCTATCCCGCCGACGGTCGTGTGAAAGCGGGTCCCGATGGTCGCGACTGAAATGCCCGGCGCGAGGCGATGCGTGACCGTGGCGGCAAAGGAAACGAGCACGATGGCGACGAGGGGTGCCGGGACGCGCTTCGTCAAGCGCGGCACCGTCAGCAGAAGTGCCAGGGTCGCGGCGGCGACGGCGACCTCCTGGAGGTTCGCCGACCCTTTCGCTTGCCAAAGCGCCGCGACCTTTTCGACGTAGTGATCGGGCATCGGTCCTACGGACAGCCCGAACACGTCCTTGATCTGCAGCGTGGCGATGACCGTGGCGATCCCCGTCGTGAAGCCCGTGGTCACCGGGTACGGGATGAACCGAATCAGGCTGCCGAGCCGAAACGCGCCCATCGCGACCAGAAGCACCCCCGCCATCAACCCGGCCGTCAGGAGCCCGCCCAGTCCGTACCGCGTGACGATGGGCGCCAGGATTACGACGAAAGCCGCCGTCGGACCTGTGACTTGGAACTTGCATCCGCCCAAGAGCGAGACCGAAAAGCCGGCGAAGATGGCCGTGTAAAGGCCGTGCTGCGGGGGCGCGCCCACCGCGATCGCAAGCGCCATCGACAGCGGGAGCGCCACGATCCCGACGACGACTCCGGCGAGGACGTCTGCTCGAAAGTCCCGCGCCTTGTACCCCTTGCGCAGGGCGCGGCGCAGGGCGTACGCAATCGGGAAGCCGCTCCAGCCCGTGGGGCTTGCGGCGGGGACTCCACCCGCGGGTGCGGCAGCTGCGAGGTCTTTCGGGTCTCTTTCTTCGGACGTGTTGCCCATCGACCGGCGTGCAAATCCCCCGAGACTCTCCCATCCGGAGGAGGGCTCGCGCAATAGGATTCCGGGAGCGGGCGAGGGTGCGCGACCCTCCTACGCGCCCCGCCCATCGACCGGCGTGGCTTCACTCCGCGTGCGCTGGACTTTCGACGTCGCCGACCGTGGGCCCCTCCACGGCGACTCTCGGGTGCTCCTGAGTGGTCTTGCGCCGGGAGAGTCGCTCGACCGCGACGAAGAGCGCGGGAATGAAGAAGATACCCAGTAGCGTCGCGGCCAACATCCCGGAGATGACGGCCGTACCCAGCATCCGGCGCGCGGCTGCGCCCGCGCCCGTCGCGATCCAGAGCGGAACGCAACCCGCGATGAACGCGAAGGACGTCATGAGGATGGGCCGAAGCCGGAGCCTCGCGCCCTCCAGGGCCGCCTCGATGATCGGACGGCCGGCCTCGAGCCGGTCCTTCGCGAACTCGACGATCAGAATCGCGTTTTTTGCCGTGAGTCCCACGAGCATGACGAGGCCGATCTGCGCGTACACGTTGTTGTCGAACTTGCGCGAGAGAAGCCCGACATATGCGCCGAGGACGGCGACCGGCGTGCTCAAGAGCACGCTGAACGGCAACGACCAGCTCTCGTAGAGCGCCGCGAGGATCAAGAAGACGAAGACGAGCGACAGCCCGAGCACCCGCGCCGTCCCACCGGCCGAGATTTTCTCCTGGTACGAAAGGGCGTTGAACGCGTAGCCCATGTCGGCCGGTAGCGTCTTCGCGGCGACCGCCTCGAGCGCCTCGAGCGCTTGTCCGGAGCTGTATCCGGGCGCCGGTACGCCCTGAATCTCGACCGCACGATAGAGGTTGAATCGCACCGTATATTCCGGTCCGGTCGTCGTCCTGACTCGGACGAACGAAGAGAGGGGGACCATGTCGCCGCTCCCGTTTCGAACGTAAAACTGTCCGACGTCCTCGGCTTTCGTCCGATACGCGGGCTCGGCTTGAAGGAAGACGCGCCACTGGCGGCCGAAGCGGGTGAAGTCGTTCAGGTACGTGCCTCCCAGAAACGTCTGCAGAGCCGCGTAGACGTCGCCGATGGCCACGCCCTCCTTCATGACCTTGTCCTTGTCGACGTCGGCAAAGAGCTGAGGCACGGACGGAGAAAAGATCGGCCTGAGGCCCGCGAGCTCCGGGCGAGTCTTCGCCTCTGCCAAAAAGCGGCCGACGTTCTGGGCGAGGTACTCGTACGGCGATCCGCCTCGATCCTGGAGCATCATGCTAAAGCCGCCGGTCGCGCTGATGCCGGGGATGGAAGGCGGTCCGACGGCGAAGACGCGCGCCTCGGGGATGGCCGCGAACTTGGCGTTCAGCGCCGAGACGATGGCGCTCGAGGCGAGCTCCGGCGACTTCCGCTCGTCCCACGGCTTGAGCCCGATGAACCCGGTGCCGAGGTAGCTGGCCGCCGTCCGAGTGAAGAAGCTGAACCCTGCGATGCCGTTGTACGTACGGATGCCGGGTTGCTTCGCGATGATGTCCGATATCTTGTCGTAGACGGCCTTCGTGCGCTGGAGGGAAGCGCCGTCCGGGAGCTGCACCCCGATGATCGCGTAGCCCTGGTCTTCGTCGGGGACGAAGCCCGCGGGAATCCGTTGGCCGACGACGGCCGTGGCGCCCACCACCGCCGCCAAGAGCGTCAGGGGGATGATGAGTTTGCGAACGAGGAGGCGGTTGACCGACACGTACCCGTCGGTCGTCTTTCCGAACCACCGATTGAATCCGTTCCCCAGCGCGCCGAAAGCCCCCCGCGCGGGCCGGCGCGGTCGAAGCAGCATCGCGCTGAGCGCCGGGCTGAGCGTGAGCGCGTTGAACGCCGAGATGAGCACGGAAACGGCGATCGTCAGCGCGAACTGCTGATAGAGGCGCCCGGTCACCCCGGGCATGAACGCGACGGGCACGAAGACCGCCGCGAGGATGAGCGCGATCGCGACGACCGGACCTTGCACCTCGGACATCGCGCGGAACGTGGCCTCGCGCGGCGCCATCCCTTCCTCGATGTGGTGCTCGACGGCTTCGACGACCACGATGGCATCGTCGACGACGAGGCCGATCGCGAGAACGAGGCCGAAGAGCGACAGCGTATTGACCGAGAATCCGAGGAGAGGAAAGAGGGTGAACGTTCCGATCAGCGAGACGGGGACGGTGAGCAGCGGAATGAGGGTCGCCCGCCAGCTCTGCAGAAAGAGAAACACGACGAGAGCAACGAGGACGACGGCGGCGACCAACGTCTCGACGATCTCCCGGATGCCGGCCTTTACCGGGGCCGTGGTGTCCAGCGAGATCTCGTACGCCACGCCGGGCGGAAATCGTTTGGCCAACTCCGCCATCGTTTTGCGCACGTTGTCGGCGACTTCGAGCGCGTTCGATCCGGGCGATTGGAACGCCGCGATGACCGCCGCCGGGTTGCCGTTGAACGTGCCGTACTGCTGGTAGGTGAGCGCTCCGAGCTCGACGCGCGCCACGTCTTTGAGACGCACGTTCGAACCGTCGGGATTCTCGCGGACGATGACGTTTGCGAACTCCTCGGGCTCGACGAGCCGGCCCTGGGCGCGGACGGTGTACGTCAGCTGCTGCCCCGCCGGTGCCGGTTCGGCGCCGACCTGTCCGGCCGGATTGACGACGTTCTGCGCGCGTACGGCGTTTTCCAGGTCGTTGACGGTCAGACCAAGTCGAGCGAGCAGATCGGGCTTGATCCAGATCCGCATCGAATAGTCCGCGGCGCCGAGGTTCCGGATGTCGCCGATGCCCTTGATGCGAAGAAGAGCGTCGTTGATGTTGATGAGGGCGTAGTTGGCGAGGAAGGTCGGGTCGTACCGGCCGTCCGGCGAGTAGAGGGAGACGACGATGAGCGGAAAGGCGAGCGATTTCTTGATCGTGACGCCGAAGTTCTTCACGTCCTGCGGCAAGAAAGGCTGCGCCTGCGAATAACGGTTGTTGACGAGGACGTTGTCGACGTCGATGTCCGTACCGACGTCGAAGGTCACCGTCTGATTCATCGACCCGTCGTTCGCGTTCGTCGACTGGATGTAGAGCATCCGGTCGACGCCGTTCATTTGCTGCTCGATCGGCGTGGCGACCGATTGCTCGATCGTGAGCGCGTCGGCGCCCGTATACGTCGTCGTCAGGTTGACCTGCGGCGGCAGAATCTGCGGAAACTGCGCGATCGGCAGGCCGAGGAGCGACACCGTTCCGATGAGGACCGTCAGGATGGCGATGACCATCGCCACGATGGGCCGCCTGATGAAAAACGAGGACATCTGGCAGCCCTCTCTTACTTGGCCGTGGCCGCGGGCGCGGCCGATGCGCTCGAGGACGCGGGCTCCGGAGGGGCCTTGGGAACGACGGCGACCCCGTCGGAGATCTTCTGGACCCCCTCGACGACGATGCGCTCACCCTCGATGATGCCCTTGTCGATGACGCGCAAGCCCTGCACGCTCGGCCCAACGTCGACCCGGCGCAGCTGCACCTTGTTGTCGGCTCCGACGACGCCGACGGAATAAGTTCCCTGCACCGAAATGAGCGCCTTCTCCGGGACGACCAGTACGGCGCGGCCCGCCTCGGTCCGTCGGATGCGCACGTGTCCGTATTGGCCCGGGCGCAGATTGCCGTCTGGGTTGGGGATGAGCGCTTGGACCTGAATGGTCCCCGTGCTGGGGTCGATTTGGCGATTGGTCGTCACGATGACCCCGCGGTGCGGGTAGACGCTCCCGTCGGTGAGGCTGATCTCGACGCCCGAATCGCCCGTCTCGGTCTTCGCGCCGGAGTCGAGGCGCGCGAACTGCCTTTTCGCCCAGGTGATGTCGCGGAGATCGAGCTGTTTGAAGCGATCGGGGTACTGGACGAAGTCGACTTCACTCATCGGAAAGTTCACCCGGATGGGATCGATGAGTGAGACGGTCGTCAGGAGCGTCGGTCCTTCCTGGCCGACCAGGTTCCCGATGCGGACGAGGGCGAGCCCGGCCACCCCATCGATGGGCGACCGGATCTGCGTATAGGAAAGATTGAGGTCGGCCTGCTGGAGCTGCGCCTCGGCGGCTTGCACCTGTCCATCGGCGTCCGCGAAGTTGGCCGCGGCGTTGTCGAGATCCTGCTGCGACACCATCCCCGTCTTCAAGAGCGATTGCTCGCGGTCGAGCTGAACGCGGTTGTGCGCCTGGTTGACTTTGGCCCGCGCGACGGCGGCTCGGGCGGAGCTCTGCGCGGCCAGATACTCGGTCGGTTCGATCGTGAAGAGCACTTGGCCCGCCTTCACGAACGAACCGTCTTTGTAGCCCTGCGTGCGCAGGAACCCGCGGACGCGGGCGCGGATCTCCGCGTTGTCGTAGCCGTCGAGGGTACCGACTGCCTCGATGAACATCGGGACGTCGCGGCGTTCGACGGGGGCGACGTACACGGTGGGCGGCGGAGGCGGGGGGGGCTTGCTCGACTTGTCGCAGGCCGCTTGGCCGAGCGAGACGGCAAGGAGGATCCCGGCGGCCGCGCGCGGGTGGCGGCTCGCCTTCCGGGCCGCGGCGGTGGATTTCGGCTTGGCGTTCAATAGACACACTCCGCGTTGGTGAGCACGGCATTGGCGCGCGCCTGCCCGACCTGAAATTCCAAGAGCGCCAGGTTGATCTCCGCTTGTCTCAGAGCCTGCGCCGAGGTGACGAGATCGAGGCTCGTGCCGAGCCCCTGAGTGTACCCGGCACGGGTCCGGCGATCGATGCGTTCGGCAAGTTCGCGCTCCCGCGCGGCCACGTCGCGCGATGCACGCAGGACGGCGACGGACCGCTCTGCTTGCGCGGACCCCACGACGGCCGCGACCCGCGTCGCAACGAGCGCCTGCCGGGCTTGCTCGGCGGCGGCGAGGGCGTCGTGTCTCGCTCCTCCGCGCACGCCACCATCGTAGATCGGGAGCACGAGAACGCCCTCGAGCAACCAAGTGGTTTGCGGGGCGAGCACGGTTTGGGTCGCGTAGTTGAGCTGCGACAAAAGATTCAGCGATGGCGCCCACTGG